>WJKA01000007.1 GCA_014729375.1 Chitinivibrionales bacterium | reverse complement strand
TGCCTTTAATGAATCAATGAAGCGGCACCAACAATGAGAGCATACATTGATTCCGACATATTGATATGGCACTTGCGAGGCGAACATAAAGCCGCTGCTTTTTTAAGAAAAATTCAGAAATCACACGAGTACCAGCTCTGGATCGGTGCTCTTCAGAGAGCTGAAGTTGTTTTTTTTATGAAACCTCACGAGGTTGACAAAACCGAATTTTTCCTTTCTCAATTTCAAACAGCACCGGTTGATCAAAAAATTGTCGATATAGCCGGCTCAATGTACAGAATATGGCACCCTAGCCATGGCGTCGATATCAATGATACTTTGCTTGCATCAACAGCAAAAGAAACTGGTGGTATCATTTATACGCTCAACAAAAAGCACTATCCAATGCCCGATATCATCGTGAAAAAAGCATGGTGAAACGTTCCGCTTTGCTGCGGGGATACAGTCTTGTCCAAAATAGAATGTTGATTAGCCCCCGCAACGAACATAAAAAATGCAAACCTGTAATATATTATATGACGATTGTTATGGCTTGACTTCTACAGGCTCTACCACCAATCCACTATAATTCATATAACAAACGAGCATTCAAGTCTCTATCTTAACCATGACTTATTAGCCTCCAAACCTTATTTTAGTTAGTACCTTTTTGCTGAACTGCCTTTCATTCCGCATAACTCCCCCCCCTGCCAAACGGAGAGATACGTGCGGAATTCCGACTCGGTCCCTTCCCGGGGACCGAGTTCGGAAGGCATAAAAGAAGAGATGGAGTAATGGAGTTGTGGAATGATGGAGTAATGGAAAACAAGCTGATGAATTTCGATGATAAAGGGGAGTGCTGCAGGTGCTCCTTTGTCATTTAAGAGATGAATATTTTAAGAAAGGGTCAACCATGATCATGCAAAAAGCCGCATTTACTATTATACTGGCGGGAGTTTTTCTGACGGCACACAGTGTCGATGTCACGGTTGACTGCGGTGAGGTGCAGAACGATGTTGCCACATTCTGGAATTGTGTGGGCATGTCGGTTGCCTCTGATGGCTGCGAACGTCTGTTGGAGCCCGACTGGAAACAGCATTTTGCATTGCTGGGATCGGTACCGCATAGTGGTCAGACCTATTGCAGAATGCATCATCTGTTGTCGCTCGTTGACGGCACCGATTTGCAGGGTGAGAATCCGGAGTATGACTGGACACTGCTCGATTCGCTCTTTTCTATATTCCATGCAAGCGGCCTGACACCTTTTCTTGAGTTGATGGGCAGTCCCGGGGGGCAGTTTCCGCCCGAAAACTATGTCGATCCTGCGCAAAATGAAGCCTGGCGCAAGCTGGTGAAAGCACTGGCAGAGCATTATATCACTGTCTATGGGCTTGAAGCCGTTCAAGAATGGTATTTCGAGGTATGGAATGAAGTCGGCACCGGGTTCTGGCCGATCGATCCGATTTTCTATACCCGTTTTTATGATTACTCTGTTGCGGGTATCAAGGAAGCCGATTCTTCACTGCGGGTTGGCGGGCCGGCATCAAAAGAGGAATGGGAAATATTTTTCAACCATATTGTGCATGGAGAAAATTATGTGACCGGCGAGATCGGTACCCCGATCGATTTCATCTCGGTCCATCTCAAAGACTGGGACTCTCCGTTGACACTTACCGAGCTTGCCTATCATGACAGTCTGGCACGCACCTGGCCGTCACTTGCCGACAAGCCTTTTTTCAACGATGAAGCCGATCCGAATATCGGATTCAGCAGCGCCAAGTATTTTCGTCCATTACCCGAGTATGCAGCCTTTGTGGCCAATCAGGTGATTCAGAAACAGCTTCGCATTATCGATTCGGCCGGGATTAATTATCCGATCCTGAGTAATGACAACGGATTTATCGGCGGGTGGGGATGGCGCACTCAGTTTGTCCGGTTCGGCTACCCCATGCCGGACCGGTTTAATCACCACATCAAAGCCGACAGCTTTACCTATGTCAAAAAGCCGGTGCATACGGTCATGGTTTTGCTCTCGCTTCTGGGTAACAAGCAGATCGCTGTGAACCGATTATCGGAAACAACCTGGGACAAAGGCGTGTTGGCCTCCATGCGTGACGACAATCATGTTGCGGTACTTTTCTCTAATCGGAAAGCCGGCGCTGATGAAATCGAATTAACCATAAATAATGTGCCCTTTATCGATGCCGCACTGGTCCATTACCGGATTGACAGCACGCATACAAATCCCTTCTCAATCTGGCAAAGCGACAGTATCCCGCCCGTCGATATCCTCGATTCGCTTCGAAAGGAATGTGAATTGTCATATCTGCAGCCGGTGGAGCATGTTACCGTATCAAACGGCAGTTTCATCCATGCATTTTCCATGCCCGAGAACGCTGTCAGTCTCGTAGTGCTGACAGCCAGGCCTGCTGAACAGCCTGCCGAAATCGGCAATATCCGGGTGAGTGAATTCAACGGCGTTTACGGTCCCGAATATCTTGTGCAGTGGGACGGCCTCGACAGCCGAAAAATATTGACATATGAAGTTATGTATTCCGAAACCGAAAGTGGATCGTATGAACGGGTTAATGATGCCGATATTCTCAGCACTGCGTTTGTTCATCCAGGGGCATCTGAGCAGGGGTATTATACGGTGCGGGCGGTTGATTACTGGGGACGTCGATCGTACGGCACCGGTGCTATCCGCAGTAATGTGCATTCTACAGGACCGTTACTATCAAAAAACAGCGGCAAAACCTGTGTGATTCAATCAGGCGCACATTCCGGCAGAGTACAGCTCGACAGGGGAATACAGGGATTCTGCATATTTGACGTTAAGGGAAGAGCCGTTTTTGAATACCGGCGGGATGCTGTGGATGCGCCGGTGGAGGTGCCGGTGGATATGGCAAAGCTCGGACAGGGCATCCATATTGTGCGTTATAAATAACCGGTCTGCAGGTTACAACCGGTGCGCTCGATATGCAGGAATAATCACCTTGTCGGACAGAGAATGCTCTATGATGCTGACTATCGAACCAGACAATACAACCAGCCACAGGAAACCTGACAGCCTGAGGGTTCAGGATGCAATCGATGCCTGCAGTTCGCACGGCGGGGGTACGGTTTTCATAACTGCGGGAACGTATCGATGCGGCACAATCGAGTTGAAATCACATGTGCAGTTGTATCTTCACCATGGAGCCCATGTCAAAGCAATTAATGAGCCGAACCATTTTCCGGTAATCGGCAAATCGCCCGACCCGATACTTGAAAACACACAGACCCTTCTCTATGCAAGGAATGCGACCAATATTGCCATAGCCGGATCGGGTATCTTCGATGGCGACTCCGATATACCGCTTCAGGGGATAGAAACTGCGTATAAAGAGCAGTTCCGCCCGGCAATGCTCTATTTCGAAAACTGCAGAAATATTATGATCCGTGATGCACGATTTGTAAATTCAAACTTCTGGGGTATTCATCTGAAAAAATGTGAAGACGCCCGAATTTGCGGCGCTGTTGTTAAATCCAACC
>WJKA01000055.1 GCA_014729375.1 Chitinivibrionales bacterium | reverse complement strand
TTCTTTCAATAAGCCCGCAGCGTGTATCAACTTTCTCAAAATGGCAGCAGATGCATAATGCTGATAATGGTCCGATTCCGGTCGATCAAGCACAATTTTTTAATATAATGGATATTGAGATTGCTCCGGATGGCGCTCTGTATGTTTGCGACTGGTTTAATGACAGAATATGCAAAATATCAACGGATCGTATTATGACCACTATTGCCGGCACAGGACCTTATGGTGGTTATTCGGGAGACAATATTCCAGCATCAAGTGCTCAATTAAACGGGCCACGAGATATTGATTTAGGTCCTGATGGAACAATCTATATCGCAGATCGCTCGAATCACCGAATCAGAATGGTTGATAAAAACGGTATAATTCATACAATTGCAGGGAACGGAATAAGGGGGCATGATGGTGATGGAGAGGCAGCAGTAAACGCAAAAATAGATTATCCGACTTCAATTGCAGTTGATAACGACGGCAATGTGTTTTTTACAGAGAGGCTTTACGTAAGAAAGATAAATCCATCCGGAACAATACAAACTATTGCAGGAAATGGACAGCCCGGTAATTCCGGGGATGGAGGTCCGGCATATTCGGCTTCAATAGAGCCTTTATCGATCACATGTGCAAAAGATGGCAGCTTATACATTACATCACAAGAGCCGTATTGGTATTATCCCGGAGGATATTGTGAATATACGTGTTCAGCTCAACCTGTATTAGTTCGAAAAATATCGCCCGATGGAATAATAACAACAATTACCAGCAATAGCAATACTGGATTAGACAGGAAGGATGGGGTTCCATCATCACAGGAAATGTTATATAGAATTAGTTCATTACATAGAATGCCTATAACACTGGATGCTGAAGGAACACTCTATATTGCCAGTGATTTCATGTCGCATATTTCCAAGAAGAGATATTGGTACACTATAGATGGTTACTTTTATTCTCCGTCTATAAGAACAATAAATTCCCAGGGGATCATAACTACCTTGCTTGGCTCAAATGATAAAGATAGAATTTTTGACAGGTTCTATGAGGATAAATATCCTTTTGAAGAATACAGCTTGCCGCAGCAGGTGGTCCTTGCTGAATTCGATATGCTTAGGGCTGTCACATTGGGGCCTGACAAATCCATATATGCAGCAAAAACAACGTATTGGGAAGAAAGCATTCTCAAAATAGAGCCCCATATCCCGGGTTACGGCTACGAAAGCATCTTCGTCCCCTCCGAAGACAACTCCGAAATCTACCATTTCGACATCAACGGCAGGCATCTCTCAACACTCAACGCGCAAACATTCTCACTTATCGATACATTCCTTTACGATGAATCCGGTAATCTCACTCAAATAGTAGACACCTACGGCAATGCAACAACAATCGAGCGTGATGCTTCCGGCGCTCCTTTATCAATTATAGCCCCGCACGGCCAGCGGACCACGCTTGGCGTGGACCATGACGGCTATCTTTCGTCGGTGAGCGATCCTGCCGGTAACACAACAACCATGACCTACCACGACGGCGGCCTGCTGGCGACATTTACGGATGCAAATGATAACGAATCGCGGTTCTATTACGATACACTCGGGCTGCTTGTGCGTGATGAAAATGCCGCAGGCGGCTCGGTTTCGCTTGAGCGGGTAGATCTTGAAAAAGGGTTTGAAGTCCGCGATTCCAGTGCAGAGGGCCGCGTGCGCGTGTATACAACCGAATTTCTCGATGACGGCAGTTGGCAGAGCACGGTTTCGGGCTGCTGTGGCGGAACGACAGTCAGCCGCACGTATCCGGACGGCGTACGGGAAACAGCGTATGCAGACAGCACGAAAGTGCGTATCCAGTACGGTCCCGACCCACGATTCGGCATGCAGGCGCCGGTGACAAAAAACAGGGTTATCACCACGCCCGGCGGATTGAAATATGAATCGGTCTCCTCCCGGTCAATCGAGCTGAGCGATTCATCGAATGTGTTTTCCTTAAAACGCCAGGTCGAAAAAGACACGATCAACGGCCGTGTCTATACTACCGTCTACGATGATTCCCTGGGAAAAATCACTTCTACATCACCCACTGGCCGCACGACAGTATCATACATCGACTCGCTGGGCCGTATAACCGGTATCGAAATCCCGGGCCTGGCGCCGGTTGAATTTGAATACGATAACCTGGGACGGCTTACCGCCATCACCGAAGATCCCGATGGTGATTCACGCATGCGCTCGTTCAGCTACAATCTCGACGGCTACGTGGAGACATCCTCAAACCCCCTCAGTCAGGCAACCGGGTTCACCTATGATGACGCTGGGAGGATTATCGCACAAACACTGCCTGATGGCCGACTGATCGGATTCGGGTACGATCCTGTGGGTAATGTCACCGGAATCATCCCTCCGGGAAAGCCCGACCATACCTTTACCTATACGCCGGTTAATCTTCAGGAAACCTATAATCCGCCTGTCGTGGATGCCGGTCCGACAACGACATCGTATATCTACGACCTTGATAAAAAACTCACCCGGATCGACCGTCCCGA
>WJKA01000054.1 GCA_014729375.1 Chitinivibrionales bacterium | reverse complement strand
GGCCTGAAATGGTCGGGATCGGGTTCGAAAAAACCGCTGGCAATCAGATAGGCACCGGGGCCGGCGAAATTGCTGCTCCCCAGAACATAGCCGCCCAATCCTGCAAAAAGGCAGAAAAGAAAAACTAACGAAATCGGATATTTTCGAGGTTGTAGTTTCATAATTTCTGCAACGCTGTACCTGAATATTCACTGATGTGATCCTGTATTAGTGTACTGTATCATAATTACGGAAATGTTTTAGGGACTATTTTAATCGCTGTCTTCGTCGCTCACTCGCTGTCGCGTAGCCACGAGCAGGATCAGTTGGCTGCACCCCTAATTCGCCATCATCGCACAGTAACAGGGACGAAAACAGGTCCATGATACACACACGTATTTGCGATACAATACACTAGTAATTTACTATATTTCGAGCCATTTTGCACACTTTTTATGAAATTTTTGACAGGTAATTTCATGGATACAGCCGGAAAAAAACAAAAAAAAATGGAAGCGGGGGTTACCAGCCCGCTTCCCTTATTTTGATACAATTGCCGGCTCAGCTTTAGCCGATCAACTGAAGTGCGCTCTGAGGAACAAGATTTGCCTGCGCAAGCATGGCCGTACCCGACTGGGTCAGGATCTGGTTCCGTGTGTACTTTGATGTTTCATGAGCAAAGTCAACGTCACGGATAAATGACTCGGCAGACTGCTGGTTGGTATTGGATATATTAAGGTTGTTGATACTATGTTCAAGCCTGTTAATATATGCACCCATATTGGTCCTCATCTGGTTGACACTATCGATTGCCTGATCGAGCCGGGAAACAGCAACTACTGATGAGGTCTGACTGGTGAGATACAAATCGTTGATTCCAATACCTGACGATGTGAGTGTATCAATTGTAATGGTAATACTGTCATTACCGTATTCATTGTTAGCATCAATCCACAAAGTCGAACCGTCGGTTGTTCCGGATGAATACCCGAAACGACTTGATGCCGACGACAAAAGGCCCATACCATTGTAGTTTGTTACGCTTGCAATACGGCTGATTTCGTCATCAAGATGCTGAAATTCAGCGTCGGTATACTGGCGTTCCGTACTGGTAAGAGTATCATTGGCAGTCTGGATTGCCAGTTCACGCATACGCTGAAGTACACCGGAAATTTCATTCGCCGCACCTTCAGCAATGGTTATGGCAGCAATACCATCCTGTGCATTTCGCATAGCCTGTGCAGTACCCCGCACCTGCGTACGCAGGTTTTCGGACACACCCAGTCCGGCAGCATCGTCACTGGCCCTGTTAATTCTTAAGCCGGTTGAAAGTCGTTCCAGGGATTTATTCAGGTCGCGGTTGACCCGGGAAAGAGCGCCCTGGGTTACCATTGAAGGGATGTTATGATTGATACGCATGAAAAACCTCCTTGTTTTTTCTGAATTCTACTGGCATCCGTGCCATAATTGAGTAAGTGTAACAAAAAATGAAGATATAATAAGTTGGTTTTTTCCCGCAGACCTCCTTTCGGGCTTCTGTTATTTCTACATGATCATTATTCTTATCGGAAAAATGAAATTCAGACTTTAGCGTTTTTATATACGCATATGCTCTCTGTGGAGCTCAATTGCCCGCATGCACCGCAAATATCTCTTCCCCGGCTTTTCCGAATCGTTGCATTTATTCCACCGGCCGAAAGTTTCTGTGCCATGTCGCTGATTTTTCTCTCTGATGAACTGATATCACCATAAGCTGAGCATGGATTTGCCGGAATAAGGTTTATTTTGCAGGTAACTCCGTTTAAAAGCCTCAGGATACCTTCAACTGCATCATTTCCGTCATTGTGCCCTTCAATAACGACATATTCGAACGTAACCCGTCTTCCGGTTGTCTGGAAATATTCCTGTGCAATTTTGATAAGCGTTTCAATCGGGTATTTTCTATTCACCGGCATAATTCTGGAACGGCTTTTATTATTCCAGGAATTGAGCGAAATTGCCAGACCAAGATTCAGATTTTCTTTCATAAGCCTCTTTATTGACGGTACCACACCTGCGGTTGAAACTGTAATCTTTCTCCCCCCGAAGCAGAACCCATTCTCATCCATGATAATTTCCACAGCCGCCCTGAAATTCGCATAATTGGAAAGGGCCTCACCCATGCCCATAAACACTATATTCGACAACAGCTTATCGCCTCTGGATTCGAGGTAATCATTTATTCCTATGAGCTGACCAAGAATTTCCTCCTGCGAAAGATTTCGAAAAAACCCCATTTTTCCAGTCTCACAAAATGTGCATCCCAGCCCGCACCCGAGTTGCGAGGAAATACAGGCGGTACGCCTGTTTTTGTCATACAGCAACACACTCTCGATAATCGCATTATCACGAAGCCTGAATCCGAATTTGGCAGCATCATTCTTCCTGGATATCAAAAGATTAGAAACATCCAGTTTAAACAGCCTGAAATGCCCGGCAAGAACCTGTCTGGTTTTCTTTGAAACATTTGACATTTGATCAAAACGGTCAACTCTTTTTTGGTATACCCATTTCAGCACCTGCTTCCACCGGAATGACGGCTCCCCGAGCGTGCTGAAAGCATCTTTCAGCTGAGGTATGGTCAGATTTTTAAATGATAGCTGCATAGCGTTCAGGAATTCCGGATTTTTGTGTTCCTTTTATATTTCGAATTTTGAATTTATTTTAAATCCCCCACGCTTCTCTGCACACCTGCAGCATCAGGGCAATTCTGGCATCGTAAGTATGCATTTTCAGGACCTTTTCCCTTCCCGCCAGAGCAATTGCTTCCCGTTCTTCATCATGTTGCAGATAATAATCGATCAATTCCCGGCATTCACCAGCAGAGCGGAACTCGACAATCTCCTGCCCGGGGCCGCCGGTAACAAAAAAACGGTCGTTCATGTCTCTTTTTTCCGTAAGAAGAAATGCTCCGGCCGCCTTGCAGTCAAACATCCTGTTTGTAAACGATGTGCGTATCTGTATTCTGTTGATATTAAGATTTACTTTTGTCGAGCGGTAATAGTTGCACAGATTATCATAATAGCACGCATCGCTCGAAACCGGCGATGCGGTTATAAATCTGCCCCAGTAGCCGTCACCAAAACAGACAAACCGATCAGCATAGCGATTTGATATTTCTACGATAAAGTCGCGGCGGTAAAAATACCCGACAACCCAGGTTATAATAAAGAGAAATTTCTCACGATCCATCTTCACAACCGGGCCCCACTGTTCTTCGTTTCTCAAAAGATATTCTCGCAAATCAAGCCGCGGGTTATCCTGGTACATTCTTTTAAGCCGTGCAATAAGC
>WJKA01000660.1 GCA_014729375.1 Chitinivibrionales bacterium | reverse complement strand
TGACCGTGCGAATCGGTAATCCGGCCGTCATCGAGTATCTGCAGCAGAATATTGAACACATCGTGGTGTGCTTTTTCGATTTCATCGAACAGCACGACCGAATACGGTTTCCTCCGCACAGCCTCGGTGAGCTGCCCGCCCTCATCATAGCCGACATATCCCGGAGGTGCGCCGACAAGCCTTGATACGGCGTGTTTTTCCATGTACTCCGACATGTCAATTCGCACCATCGCCCGTTCGTCATCGAACAGATTGTAGGCCAGCGTCCGCGCCAGTTCGGTCTTGCCGACCCCGGTGGGCCCGAGAAAGATAAAACTTCCCACCGGCCTGTCGGGGTTTTTGAGCCCAGCGCGTGCACGAAGTACTGCGTCCGCAACAGCATCAACAGCTTCATCCTGTCCAACCACCCGCCTGTGCAGGTGCTCCGAAAGAGTCAGCAGCTTGTCTTTCTCGCTTTCGATAAGCCTGCTTACCGGGATATGGGTCCATCTGCTGATTATTGCCGCAACATCCTGTTCATCAACCTCCTCTTTCATGATTCGCGATTCCTGGTCACGAAGTTTTTCTTCGGCCGCAGCAATCTCGCTTTCCAGCGCGGGTATTTCTCCGTGGCGGAGCTGTGCGGCCCGGTTCAGGTCATATCCCCGTTCCGCTCGTTCCAGCGCTCCTTTGTACTGGTCAAGCCGTTCGCGCATTTCCTGCAATTCGGTAATCTTCTTCTTTTCATTTTCCCACCGGGTTTTCATTTCCGCTACGGTTTCCTTGACTTCAGCAAGCTCCTCTTTGAGCCGTTCGAGCCTCTCTTTCGACTGCTTGTCCTTTTCTTTTTTAAGGCCGGTGATCTCGATTTCGATTCGCATCTGTCTTCGCATGGCCTCATCAAGCTCGGCCGGGCTGCTGTCCATTTCCGTGCGAAGCCTCGCCGCGGCCTCGTCGATAAGGTCGATCGCTTTGTCGGGAAGAAACCGGTCGGAGATATACCGGTCGGAAAGCGTTGCAGCGGCAACAATCGCGCCGTCGCGTATTTTTACCCCGTGATGGACTTCATATCGCTCGCGCAGTCCCCTGAGAATCGAAACGGTGTCCTCAACGGTGGGCTGGTCGATAATAACAGTCTGGAACCGCCGCTCGAGGGCCTTGTCCTTTTCGATATGTTTCCGGTATTCATCAAGGGTGGTCGCGCCGATGCAGTGAAGTTCTCCGCGGGCGAGCATGGGCTTGAGCAGATTCCCGGCATCCATGGCGCCCTCGG
This sequence comes from Chitinivibrionales bacterium, assembly GCA_014729375.1. GTDB lineage: Bacteria > Fibrobacterota > Chitinivibrionia > Chitinivibrionales > WJKA01 > WJKA01. The sequence continues at coordinate 1,478 of WJKA01000660.1, read as the reverse complement.
CCGCGCCCGCACCCACCACCGTATGCAGTTCGTCGATAAAAAGGATTATATTGCCGCCGCTCTCGGTGATTTCTTTCAGTACCGCCTTGAGACGCTCTTCAAACTCACCCCTGAATTTCGCACCCGCAATAAGCGCTCCCATGTCAAGAGCAACAAGCCGGCGGTTTTTCAATCCCTCGGGAACATCACCATTGATAATCCGGATAGCAAGCCCTTCAACAATAGCGGTCTTTCCAACACCGGGATCGCCGATAAGCACAGGATTGTTTTTCGTGCGCCGCGACAATATTTGTATCACCCGGCGGATTTCTTCATCACGGCCAATAACCGGATCGAGCTTGTTCTGCTGCGCCATCGTGGTCAGGTCGCGGGCATAGCGCTCAAGCGCCTGAAACGTCCCTTCAGGGTCCTGCGACGTCACCCGCTGCCTGCCGCGTACCTCTTTGAGCGCGCTCAGCAGGTCACGTTCGTTTATTCCCGCTTTCAAAGCAGCTTCTTTACATGCCGGGTCTTTTTCCAGCGATGCAAGAAAAAGGTGCTCAGCACTGACATAATCATCTTTCATTTTTCCGGCCCGGGCCTGTGCTTCAGCCAGCACAGACGTAAAACTCCGTGATGTATACGTCTGTGAGGCGCCCGTGCCCGATACTGATGGAATTGCCTGAAGGCGGGTATCAATCTCTTTTTCCAGCGTTGATACCGGAATATCCAGTTTCCCGAGCAGGGCCGGAATGATACCATCAGCCTGCTTTACAAGGCCCATAAGCAGGTGAAGCGGCTGCAGTTCCTGGTGACCTCGCTGTACAGCCTCAACATGCGCAGCCTGCAATGCTTCCTGAGATTTTTTTGTAAATTTTTCAATGTTCATACGTAATACTCCATAAATATGTTTTCAATGCTTTGCTCTTTGATGTTGCAATACTGATGCCAATCCTGAAATGAGGAATTTGATCCAGTATTGTGCTGTTTCTGGAATTTTTTGATTTAAAATGAAACAAAAATAAAAAAATATGAAACATTGCTCTAACAATATTGATTATTTTACCTTATATAGAGAGCTATATCATTTATGAAAGGAGGTTGAGCCATGTTCGAACTTATTGAAAAAACGCTGTTTGCCGGAATTGGAGCTGCTTATCTTGCCAGGGAAAAAGTTGAGGAACTGGGCAGAAAAATTACCGAACAGACTGATTTATCGGAGGCTGAAGGCAAACGGTTTATTGAAGAACTAAAGACGAAATCCGCCGATGCTCGTCTTGCAATGGAGAAAATGGTAAACGAAAACATGGAAAAGGCAATTAAGAGGCTGAATATTCCAACGCGGGAAGAGGTGTCCGATCTTGAAAAACGACTGGAAAGACTGGAGCGCGAGGCTGATGAAAGCGATAATTCCTGATATTTTTTTAAAAACGATACAAATTCAACCATTAAAGGACGCGTAACGGAAATTCATGGGAACGCTTCGCAGCAAACAGAGC
>WJKA01000659.1 GCA_014729375.1 Chitinivibrionales bacterium | reverse complement strand
GCCCTACACTGAGCCAGGAAAAACACTCCGCATTCCTCTATGCATCTTCCCATGTGGCTGCAACGCTGTGCAATTGCATTTATCAGCGGCTTCTCGGATTTGACGAGTACGGAAGACCCGGGCAATATTCAGGGCCTGATCGGTCACTTTTCATATCCGATAATGCGTATTTGTATGGAAATGTCTGGGGATATAACTCTCAATTGATGAGATTCGGCGATTCATTGAAATGCAGTTTAGTTAAAAAGCCGATCCATAACGCATTCATTGCTCTTTCGCTTCTGGGAGATACCCAATTGAAAATCGAGCCACCGGCAGATACGTCCGGTACAGGCGTTCTGGCGACAATATCATCAGATCAGGACCAGATCGCAGTGCTGCTTTTCAATGATGTGTTTGAGGTAAATGACACATCCGACAAACAAATTTCATTGAATGTAAACAATATCCTATTTAGTGAAGCAGCAATTTGTCATTACCGATTAGACAGCAATCATACCAATCCCTATCGATTATGGCCGTATGACAGTTTGCCGCCCGAGCAGAAATTGACCGAGTTGCGTGATAATCAGGAACTTGAAATGATTCAAAATCCTGTTGAAACTTCCATTCAAAATAATGACTATGCGCTGGATATTTCATTGCCGAAAGGAGCGGTCAGTCTTATACTGCTGAGCAAAAAAACGTCCGGTGGTCCTGAAAAAGTAGACGGCATTAAGGTTGTTGCATCCGAAGGACTCTATGGCAAAGAATCTATCGTTACGTGGAACACGCTCGAGTCAAAGACAATCAAGACATACGAAATCTTGTTTTCCCCTCTGCCTGATGGGCCGTATGCAAGAGTCAATGAAGCCGATTTGATCTGCGGAATTTTCGCCCATTCAGACGTTCAGGGATCCGGCAATTATAAAGTCCGCGCAGTAGATTTCTGGGGAAGAGCTTCCATGGAATCGGATATTGCTCTGAAAAGCTCCCCGCGAGCGACTTCAACAATGCATAATTTAAAACATGCAGCGGTCAATACATTTTGCACTCTGCTTCCGGTGGATCAGAATATGTATTGTAATAATGTGCCGACCAACCTTGAAATTTATGATATTACCGGAAGAAAATTCATTTTAAAAAATGTAAATAGCAGCTATGAAGAGATATTACGTTATGTAAAACGACACATGCCTCATTCAATTTATTTTATTAAAAAAGGTGAATAGCAACCGGAGAATTATTAATTTCAGATGTGCGCTATTGCTTCGAATGACGGGAATCGTGAATATCTTTGATGATCTCATCAGCAGAACAGTCATCAACTCAGGAACCCGCAATACCTGTTGGATCTGTGCTTTCTTTTGCTTCAACTATGAGTTGCGTGCCATCGGGCAGGTTTACAGGCTCATCATGAATAATTACACCACCGCTTATATGGGCTGTAAATGTCATTGCGATATCTCCCTTTTCAGGAACTGCTATAACGGATACATAAACAAAATATTTTATGTATCCGTTTGTTTTGCGTATTCTTATATCAATGATGGACGCTCAACTCCGGTTCGACGCCAGCAACCCAGCCTTCTCAACCATCCGGATAAATTCGGCACGATAGCCTTCGGGATCGTCTCCTCTGGAAATCTTTGCCATCTGTGCAACCTGTTCCCAGGTGAGATCTCCCTTGAATTCCGAATCCCGGAGCAGCATTCCGAAACCTGCCACGGCGGCCGAGAACATAAAATTCTGTGAGAGGCGGTTTGACCGGCCGTTTTTGAGTGTCTTTGCGATAAGCTTGCTTTTTGATCCGTTGGGATCTTTGTAACGGAATTTCACTGTCAGCAGTTCGTCGCTTTGCGCACTGTTTACCGAACGGTCCTGATATTTCAGCTTATCGATATCAGGAAGTTGTGATGATTCCACTCCCTGCGGGATAATTTCGTACAGTGCGGTGACCGTATGTCCGGCCCCGAGCTCGCCGGCGTCTTTTTTATCATCATTGAAATCTTCATCGTTGAGTTTCCGGTTTTCATAACCGATCAGGCGGTAGGCCTGCACGTGCGATGGGTTGAATTCGACCTGGATTTTGACGTCTTTAGCAATTGTCAGCAGTGTCCTGTCAACACCGGTTTAATATTTCTTGTTTTCACCGGATAATTATTTCCGGTTTTCCTTTGCAGAAGATAGCATGGTCAGGGGTATCAGCCCGTTTTGAGAACGTTTTTTGATACGATAGCTTTCTCCTTTCATGATGACCACATCAGCATGATGCAAAAGGCGATCAAGGGTTGCTGTAGCAATGGCGTTATCACCCATGAGTTCGCCCCACTGTCCGAAAGTCTTGTTTGTTGTCAGGATTATCGAGGATTTTTCATATCGGGAAGCGACCAGATTGAAAAGGAGTGTCGCTTCTTCCCTGGAAAATGATTCGTAACCGATTTCGTCGATACCTGGCATGGCACGCCACTGGGCATTGACGCGTACGACTGGATACTCACAAAGCACCGCCTCAACAAGATATCCACCTTGCACGGTCTTCGTCATGCCTGCGCAACGCACATGCTGCGCAATGGCGCATCGATACGTGTCTTGCAGAAACTACTCGGGCATGCTAAACTATCAAGCACCCAGATTTACACTCGCGTTGATACTTCCGACCTCAAAGTTCTCCTTGAGCGCTTTCATCCTCGCGGCTAATACTTGACGGCCTGCTTGTTATCGGCTTGCCGCCGATATATAATAGAGGCATGAACGCGGCGAAAGAAAAGAGCTTCATCGATTTGGATACTTACGGCATCTTCCTTTTAGCCGCTCTTCGTCCATCGCTTGCAAGCCCTCCTGAAAAAAAGTGCCTTCTAGGCGAAAAATGGACTGGATCATACAGTCCAGGGGGATTGTATGATTGTGAGACGGGGCTTGTCAGGTTTGGGGCGAGGGATTATGCTGCTGAGGTGGGGAAGTGGACGAGTAAGGATCCGATAGGCTTTGCTGCTGATTTTAACCAATTCAGGTATACTAAAAATGATCCTGTCAATTTTATTGATTTATGCGAACTTTGCGTTCAAGAATATAAAAGTTGCATTAGCTCTGCAAGAAATCGTCAATTCAAATGTGGTTTAGATGCTGCTGGGCCAACTTTAGTTGCGGAATTAGTTATTGCAGGTGGATGTGCAGTAGCTTGCATACCTTCCGGACCGGCTTATGGCTTATGCATGGCTAGTTGCACTGCTGTCGGAAGCGCAATTAATTTTGGTATAGCAGCATATAAAGTATCTCAATGTGTTAAATTGGCGAAGCAGGATATGCAGAAGTGTGAACAGCAATACCAGGAGTGCCAGAAAAAATGCGAATAAGCGGAGGGTAACATGGCTTTGCAGAGTCCATTTGTTTGGATCTTTATTGGCTACGCTATTCTATCTATAATCTTTGCCTGGTTTTCTTCAGCATGCAATGTTGATCATGAAAGAGAAAAAGCTACACTTTACATTTCTATTTTGGTCTCAATGATGATAGCAACTCGATTTTTATATTTTTCTCTGAACTCAGATTCATTTAATGTTGTTGCTTCTTTGATAATATTCTCTATTGAATTACTGACGGTTGCTGTTTTCATCAAGTACTTATTGTTCGATGGAGGAATAGTAATTTTTGTATTGCCATTATTGCGGATATACAAATCAAAATATTGGTCAAAATCATTTGTTGGAAATGTTTTGTTTCTTTGGAAAAATGCGAATGGAAAGGGGTTCCGCAAACTACATAATTTTAGCTCTGATCTTTACAAGCTCACCTGTAAATAATAGATATTAAACTATCCTTTACATTTAATGCGAGTACGGTGTCAAAATGACCGCCTCAGCTACGACGGTCAACTCGGCTCGAATATCGGTATGTACGACGATCAGGACCGCATGCTCTCATACGGCGGAGCAACGTATACCT
>WJKA01000658.1 GCA_014729375.1 Chitinivibrionales bacterium | reverse complement strand
GAGTCATTGTTTAATAAATTCGAATCAGCTCAGCTGTTTTCTGATTTCTTTTTCAGAGCCTGGTTCATCATGATAAAAGCCTCCCTGGTATTTTCTTTTATTGACGGCCAGATAAAAGGCAGAAACAAGCCGTTGAACAATTCTTTTTGGGTAAACATAGTCCTGTTTTCTGCAATTCGTTCGATACGAAATATATGCTCACCGTCAAATATACCGGGAACAAGCAGGTGCCCGAGCCAGATAAATTCAGAACGCGCCTTGCAACTGAGGACCTTCGGAACAACAACAAAATCCTTTTTGCCCGGCGGATGAAGTATTACTCTGATCCGGTTTCCTTCCCGCATATCTCCTTTAATTGACCGTATAAACGGATTCCATTGCGGGTATGTATCAAAATCTGCAAGTATTTTCCATATCCGTTCCGGCGATGCGCTAATTTCTATTGATTCGGAAAGCTGACGCATGGATTCCCTTCTTTATAATATTGAATATAATTAATAGCATATATTCAGCCCCCTCTGAAACCACCGGACGACAACCGGCTATCATGCAGGTACCTGCATGAACCTGTCAATCGACAAGTCATTCATAGCTGCAAAAAGTAATTTTTTTATATTGCAAATTCAGTGCCACATACTGCTCTGGCATGATTATTGATATATTTAATGGGGAATTATGAGCGACCATATTCCGATTTTTCTTGTTCTGAGCATTATCGTTGGCATATCTTTGCTGATCAAGCCGTTTTTTTTTCGTTTGAAAATTCCCGCACTCAGCGGATGGATTTGCCTCGGTATTGCGCTTGCATGGCTTAATGTATTTACAAACAAGCCGTTTTCCGGCTTGACTGAAACCATTGAGGTTCTGGGTCAGATCGGTGTTGTATTTCTCCTGTTCAACATCGGGCTTCACAGCAAGCTGGGCAGTCTGGTCGAGTATTTCGGCAAGGCAAGTTTTATATGGCTGTGCAATGTGTTAATCAGCGCGGCTATCGGTTTTGCGGCGGCATGGTATATTCTGGACGCAGGCATGATTGTCAGCCTGGTGATTGCGGTTGCACTTACCGCTACGAGTATTGGCGTATCAACCGCCTCGTGGCAGGAGGCGCATGCTCTTGACAGTAGAGAGGGCCAACTGCTTGTCGAAGTAGCGGAGCTGGACGATATTTCAAGTATCCTTCTCATGGCGTTTGTGCTTTCTTTTATATCTTCCGAAAGCGCCGGTACCTGTGCCGCTATCCGGAAAACCATCATTCCGTTTTTACTTCGTATAATTATATTCAGTGTTTTCTGTATCCTCTTTATGAAATTTGCCGAGAAACGTCTGACCCGCTGTATTCAGAATATCGAGCCGGAACACGACCTGGTCATTACCATTATAGCAATCGCGCTGGTCATTGCCTCTGCAGCCGGTCTGTTCGGGTTTTCAATAGCCATGGGGGCATTTTTTGCCGGACTTGCATTCAGCCGGGACCCGGAAGCAGTAAAACACGAGACCTCGTTCATGCCGCTCTATGATTTATTCAGTCCTTTTTTCTTTATTTCAATCGGTTTCAGTATTGATCCTTCTTTTTTTGCATCTTCACCCCGGCCGATGCTCATAATTCTCATTGCGGCAGTTGCCGGGAAACTGCTGGGAACGGTCTTTCCATTCAGACTGCATACAAGTTTACGGCAGGCAATAATACTTGGAATCAGCATGGTGCCTCGCGCTGAAATTACCATGATCACAATCCATCAGGCACATCGTATAGCTCCGGATAAATTTCCGCAATCTATTGTATCTTCGCTGGCGCTTGTTGCCCTGATAACGGCAATTGTCACCCCTTCCGTGGTTGAGCGTATGCTGGCAAATACTCAATTGTCACAAGCAGACGGGTAGGTTTTGCATACTCGCCCTGAGTAATGAAGCCGGAAACTGACTGTTACATAAAAATTGAAATATTCCCGCATCTGCAAATTCAGTTACCGTAATTGAGAAATAATTCTATCCATGCTGCCCCTCGGCACTATAATGGCCGGTCTCTGAAGAAGCGATCCAAAACAGGGCGAATGGCACAGGCATTGCTTTTTGAAATAGTGATGAAATTTTTAGCAGGGAATACTATACGGTTTACGTGTCGAATGTGTGCACTGATTGTTGTTGTTGCAGCAATTGCATGTGCTCAGTACTTTGGTCGCAATAAAGTTCAGTATGAGCATTTTGATTTCAAGGTGATGCATGCCGGGCCTTTTGCGATCTATTACTATCCGGAGGAGCGTGCCGCTGTTACCGACGCGGCCCGGATGCTGCAGCGATGGAACCGTCGGTATTCCCTTCTATTCGATACCAGTATATCCCGCAACCAGCCGGTTGTTCTGTATGCGGACCATGCTGATTTTCAGCAGACCAATGTAATATCCGGTCTGATACCCCAGAGCACGGGCGGTGTGACCGAAGGACTGCGTAACAGAGTGGTCATACCTCTGACCGGGGTATACTCTGAAAACGACCATGTTCTCGGCCATGAACTTGTGCATGTATATCATTATGCCATTATGAAATCTCTTCCCCGGGGACTGCAATCATCCCGCAACATACCGTTATGGTTTATCGAAGGGATGAGCGAATACCTTTCAATCGGACCGAGCAGTCCGTTGACCACGATGTGGATGCGGGATGCGATAATCCACAATGACCTTCCGACAATCAGGCAGGTTTCGCGGGACCAATCATATTTCCCCTATCGTTTCGGTCATGCGATCTGGTCATATATCGGTGGAACATGGGGCGACACCGTGGTTCCGAAACTTTATTATGCCACACTCCAGTCAGACTTTTACCGCGCGGTGAAGGAGGTACTTGGAATCGGGGTCGATTCGCTTTCCGTATTGTGGCGTGAAGCAATCAAAGCCACGATGAATCCCGACCTTCAGGGACGAATAAATCCTTCGGGATACGGTAATCCGGTGATAACCGGCGAAGGGGGGATAAATCTATCTCCCTCGGTAAGCCCGGACGGCTCGTATGT
>WJKA01000657.1 GCA_014729375.1 Chitinivibrionales bacterium | reverse complement strand
TGTTGTTGCTGACCACCAGACACAGGGCAGAGGAAGAATGAGCAGATCATGGATTTCACCGCCGGGAACAAATATTCTTTGCTCGATTATTTTTTATCCTGACCTTGATGCTTCCTCCGTATACAGGCTTACCATGATGGCATCTGTTTGTGTAGTACATGCCGTTGAAAAGATTTGCGGGCAGTCAGCACGCATAAAATGGCCGAATGACATATATATTTATGATAAAAAGGTATGCGGAATTTTAACCGAATTTCTTGCAGATTTTGACCGGGTTTTACATGCTGTCGTGGGTATCGGAATCAATGTAAATTTCATAACCGGCAAAGAACCGGAGCTTAAGGATATTGCCGTCTCCCTTTGTGAAATAACCGGGAAAAGGGTTTCACGTATCGGGATTCTGAAACAGGTTCTGAAAGAAATGGATGATCATTACCCGCTAATCAAAAAATCAGGATTTCTTCAGGTAAAAGAGCTCTGGGAGCAATATTCGCTTGTGTTGAATCGCAGGGTTACCGTTGTTTCAGGTGATGAGAAGATAAGCGGAACGGTCAAGGGTTTAACGGAGAACGGACATCTTCTTATTGCAGACAAAGCGGGCAATGAACAGGAAATTCTTTGCGGAGATGTTTCACTGCATCTGTAAAAGTGAAAGCATGCGTGTCCAGAATAACATTCAGAACAGGCCCACAGCCGCACCGCCTCGTGCGGCTGTTGTGAATATTTTTAACACCAGCGAAGTGAATGCATAATGAACAGAGAGAAAAACACCAGCGGTTTTATCGCAGAGGCGTGTGACACGGTGCTGAACGGCGGCACGATAAACCGCAGACAGGCGCAGCGCCTCATTTCAATGCAAGAGCAGCCTGATATTATGCTGCTCATAGCGCATGCAAACAGACTGCGGCACCATTATTGCGAAACAGATATAAGCATGTGTTCTATCGTAAATGCCCGGTCGGGAAAATGCACCGAAGACTGTGCTTTTTGCGCACAGTCCTCACGATTTGACACAAATATTAAAACCCATCCGATGCTGGAAACCAATGATATACTTCGGTGTGCGCGTCGAAGCAAAAAATACGGTGCACGTTATTTCAGCATTGTTACCAGCGGAAAAGGAATAACTGATGCACGTGAATTGCAACACATATGCGAGGCAATAAATAAAATAAGCAGTGTGGAGGGGCTTAAACCGTGCGCATCACTGGGCATCGTAACGAAAGAACAATTGGTTCAGCTTCGTGATGCCGGTCTCAAGCGCTACCATCATAACCTTGAAACCGCCGAGCGCTTTTTTCCGTCAGTTTGTACGACACATTCATTTTCCCGGCGTGCTGAAACGATTCACGAGGCAAAGGAAGCGGGATTAGAGGTGTGTGCGGGAGGAATATTCGGACTGGGTGAGACGCCGGAGGATCGCATCGAAATGGCGTATGAGCTGAAAGCTATTGATGTAGATTCGGTTCCGCTCAATTTCCTGAACCCGATCCCGGGAACTGCACTTGAGCATATGACGCAGCTGCCGCCGATAGAGATTGTAAAAACAGTCGCGGTTTACCGTTTTCTGCTGCCTCAAAAAGAGATTCGCATATGCGGCGGTCGTGAGGTAAACCTCCGGACGCTGCAGCCGCTTATATATATTGCGGGAGCAAGCGGTATTATGGCGGGAAATTATCTTACAACCGCAGGAAGGAATGCTTCAGTAGATATACAGGAAATCGCTGATCTGGGACTGTGTGTGCAATGAGTCAGGAAAGCATTGTCTTTTACAACGGATCGTTTATACGCGAAGGTGATTTTACGCTGTCGCCGTTCAGCCGCGCGCTGCATTACGGTGACGGAGTCTTTGAAACAATGCGCGCATACGGCGGTGCTGTTTTCAGGTTTGATTTGCATTTGGAACGGTTCTTCAGCGGTCTGCAGACTCTTTCCATAACAAACAGATGGGCAAGGCGTGACATATACACAGCGGTAAGCGAACTGTTAATGAAGAACGGGCTCGGTGACGCCTCCGTAAAGATACTCGGATTCAGAAGCGGACCCGACGGACCGAATCCGGTCCCGGGCTCCGGTGCAGATATCATGATAGCAGCCCGTCCCTTTGATGCGGCAAAAAAAGCTTTGTATGAAAAAGGAATAACCGCCTGTGTTGCATCAAACAGACGAAATAAAGACTCCATCATTGCAGCGATAAAGAGCCTCAACTATCTAGAAAATATTATCGGACGCATTGAAGCTGCAAAAAAGGGTTGTGATGAAGTCCTGTTTCTCAATACCTGCGGAAATGTTGCAGAAGGTGCAACGAGTAATATTTTTATTGTGAAAAAGGGGAGCATAGCCGCGCCGCCGCTTCATGCAGGTATCCTCAACGGTATAACGCGTGGAGCGGTTATACAGATTGCACGGGAAAAAGGCATTGCCTGCAATGATAAGGATATACTGCTCGATGATGTTTTATCAGCGGATGAGGTGTTTTTGACTAATTCACTGATGGAGATAATGCCGCTTGTTCGTGTTGATGACACGGCCATCGGCGGCGGCTCGCCGGGCATGGTGACCATGAAGTTGATGTCGGATTATCGCGCTCTGGTTGAAAAGGAACTGGCAGGCGGTTGAAAAACAACAGCATCCCGGTGGACACGGGCGTGAGCAAGTG
>WJKA01000656.1 GCA_014729375.1 Chitinivibrionales bacterium | reverse complement strand
ATTACGCGGGTCAGTCGGAACGGTTTTCCTATTATCAACCGCTTCACGGCGATGTTGACTTTGGGGATAATGACAGCCGCCTGGGATACCTTCTTTTGGTGCCCGCGGTATTTAAAAACCACGACAAACTGTTCAGGAGCCTGGCCCATATTGCAAAGCCGATAGCGGTTCTTGATATTGTCGGCGGATGGGAACTCCCTTATTTTCTACAGAAACGTCATGTACGCCTGTTCTCCGCTGCGGTGTCTCCGCGGTGCGGCAAGGAAGCTGCCCGGTATCTCATCCAGGCCGGGCACCGGAAGATCGCGTATATCTCCCCGTTTCACAATTCACTATGGTCGCATAACAGGCTGGAGGGCTTACAGGAGATATACAAAGCAGCAGGAGACGGTCATTCCGTCTATCCGTTTACAATGGACTATGAGCCCAAACCGAACATGATTTTCCGGAAAGAGGCCTACGAAGCCTGCGATTATAAACCGCTCATGGACGCATACGACACATGGAAAACAAAAGTCCCCGACTATTTTCATCGTCCCATGGATGATCTTATACAATGGAGATTCCTGCGAGACATCATTCCTTATGCAGAGCTTCAGCACCGTCTGGAAGAGCTGTTTCTTCGCATTCTTGACAACAATTCGATAACCGCCTGGGTATGCGCCAACGACCAGATCGCAACCTGGGCGCTTCAGTACCTGAAAAAGGAAACGATCGCGGTGCCGGGCAGGACCTCGCTTCTGGGCTTCGATGACTCCTACGATGCCCTCCGTGATGGGATAACTTCATACAGTTTCAATCTTCACGGTGCTATTGCGGCAATGCTCAATTTTATCCTGCGGCCGTCATCGATTCCACTTCGTAAACGGCCGGTTGAAATTCCGGGGATGATCATGGAGCGCGGGAGTGTGCGGAGGATTTGATTTTTGGATTTTTGGGGTCGGACCGCAGAAAACCCCATTTCCATCTTAAAATCGTCGATTTCCGCGATTTCTAACCGGTTAACTATTTGCTTAGAGCTCGATTTGCCCCCTCAAAATCGCACTCTAAGAAATAATATTTGCTAAAAATCGGGGAAGTTAAGCGATTAATGCATACTTCTGTTCGATAAAGAATCAGCGGAATACTCCAAAAATCGCGGGCCTCATGCAATCCAGAAACGTGAGCAGGCTTGTTCACACTTTTTCTTGAAATCCGATTATAAACCGAACAATTTCCTGCTGACCAGCACCTTCTCCCCTGATGCAATTCTCAGGAAATTTACCCCACGCGACAGAATTTTCCGGGGAATTTCTATCCAGCCCTCTGCAGCAAGACGGGAATAAAGCAGCCTGCCCGATGCTGCGTAGATTTCCACTCTCATATTATCGTGGTCGCATATTTCCAGCATAGAGCCGTTATCGGAAATGTCCGGAATGTTTTCAAACGCGGCATAATTCCTGTTTTTAGCACTCACCGAAGACCAGAGTGCATCCATTCTCGGATCAAGCTCGGTATCGGTGCCCGGGATCGTATAGCTGTCGCGATTGTTGAAATCATCGATATACCCCGGAGCAATGTCTTCAACTGGATCGCTGATCCAGACATCGCCGTGCCAGGCGATGTACATGTTCTGGTCCGGGTTCCTCGCAAAGTCAACCGTTGATGTATGATGTGTGAACATCATGATTTCTTCCCGGAAAAAACCGAGCGCCAGAATACTAGATCCACTGACCAGGTCCCGTCCTTCAGGCGCCCAACCGGTAAACATGACCGCCCAGTAATCCGAATTGGAAGACCATCCGCCGAGGGTATGATTGCCGCTTCCAACAACCTGCTGAAATCCTAAGGACGTTACAAAATCATCGTCATACGCTTCATGAATTAACGTGGAATCAACAGCCCAGTCATCCCACATGTAATAATACACATCTCCCCATACCACCCCGATCGACCCCCTGTTACCAAGTGTGTCGATTTTGGTTGTTGTCAAATTCTCTTTGTCAATGGTATGGATTGCCACCTGACAATGACAACCACCGGTATTATGAATAGCGAAAGTTCCTGATGGAGAAATTCCATAGCCGCATCCTCCAAGAAAGCCTTTGGCACTCAATGACCGGGCGCTCGATATGGCATCCGGGTCCGGCAATTTTGCCCAACCGCTTTCATTCCATGCTCCAACAATTATTGAAGCATCACCTGACACACAGAATTGATTGGACCTTACCCCAAAAGTTGCGACATGCTGACTTGCAACTGTTTTGACATTTGCGCGGTAAATATTCCGGTTTTCTTTTTCAGCCGTATACCATACCCAGTCGCCGCGGGGCCATTCCAGTAATGAAGTCCAGATCTCTCCATTACCCTTATCGCCGCCGGGCATCTCGACTACTTTCTTTATGGTTTTATTTGCACCACCAATGGTTGTGACCGCCACCCACCAACCGCCGTCATTATAAAGAAAGGCGCAATGCGTACCATACGAATTGATTTGGCTCGACCGTGCACTGAGCTTTCCGGATGTTCGCACCATATGAATAGTATCAATTAAATGATTGTTTTTGACTATGGAAGCCAATATGCCATTTAAATCCGGCTCGTTTGTCATTTCGTAATTGAAATCACATACCCCGATACCGCTGACTGCAAAAAGCTTGAGTTGAACGAGAAAAAGCGCAGCACATGCTGCAGAAAAGCGCCTTACCATTAGACATCCCCTTGCTAAATGTTGCTGAATGACAAACCGGCAGAGCCGAAAATCGTTCCTAAAAACCTGAGTAGTTGCTAAATATTTAGCATGGTACATTATCGTAAGGATAGTTTATTCAAACTTTCCTTTGCCTGCGTAAAATCGGGCCTGATCCTCAGGGCAGCCTCATAACAGGCCCTGGCATCGGCTAACCGTCCCTCGATTGTATAGATATTTCCGATATTATAATGAGTCTCAAAATCACCGGGATTAAGCTTGAGAACCTCCTGATAATGATAGATCGCATCACCATATTTTCTTTCTTTCTCAAAAATTATAGCCAGATTATAATGGGTCACCGAGCTTTTCGGATTGATCGCAAGGGCTTTTGTGTAATAACGGATTGCCTGTTGATACTGTTCCATGGTCTGATACAAGGTGCCCAGATTATTATGGGTGGAAAAATAATTCGGATTAATTGTCAACGATTTGAGGTAGCTGTCAATTGCTTCCTGATACCTGCCGGTTTTCTGATAAATTGTCCCTAAAAGGTTGAATTCCTGGAAATTAGTGGAATCGATTTCAGTAGATTTTTTATAATAGCGGGCGGCCTCTTCAAGTTTGCCCTGGCCCTGAAAAACCACCGCGACATTGTGGAACCCTGATGGGTCTTCGGGGTAATATTTGCATACTTTTTTATAATACTCGATCGCTTCACCGGTTTTCCCCATCCGGTTCAGAATATCACCCGCATTGGTGAGGCCTGCTTTACTGTAGGGATCATCCTTGAGCGCTGCCTTGTAATGTTTCAGGGCATCATCGAAATTGTTTTTCGCGCCACAGAGAATGCCCAGGTTCGTATGAGTGATCGCGTTGCCGGGATCGAGCTCCAGCGCCTGCTGAAAACAATTCATCGCTTCCGATGGATTTCTCATGTCAAGATAGAGCGTTCCGATATTGTTGTATCCCGAAGCCTCCTGTGGGGAAAGGCGCACCAGCTCTTTGAAATGAAACAGCGCCTGCTCAAAATTGCGCATGTCTTTATAAATTGACGCAAGCTCGTTGTGCACTTTTCCGTTGTCGGGATTGAGCTGCAGGGCTTTTTTATATGAGACGATTGCATTGGCCGGATCGCCCCACCTGTTGAATTGATACCCTGCCCGCTGATACGAACGGTCATCGATGAACTTTTCGTTGATCCGACCGATCGCATCGGGCGCGACATTGACAAACTCGGGGATATTGGCGGCACGGTCCTCAGAAGTAAACCTCGACAAAAGCAGGGGCACACTGCTTCGCCCCGAATCATCGATATGAGTGATAAAAAGCTGTGTATAGGGAGAATTGACCTTGGAACTGAAAACCAGCCACCTGCTGTTGGGCGACCAACTGTGCCAGGAGTTCATCCGCGAGGTATTACACTCGAGTTCACGCGGCCCGCCACCGTACGCCGGCATGATATACAGTTTACTGTCCGGCTGGAGCAGCATGTAATTGGCCGCTTTGCAGAAAACAATCCATTTGCCGTCGGGTGAGTACCGCGGGAAAAAATTGCTCATGCCATTATGCGAGGCTCCGTCAAGCGGTACCGCCTCTCCCCCGTTGCCGCCATTGAACGGCACCCGGTAAATATCGAATTTGAACGGCTCTTTGCCCGAAATGAACTCTTCACACTCCTTTTCCGAAAGCAGAATACTCCCCCGGTCGTTTTTCAGCGTGTACTTTTTGCTTCGGGCGAACAGGATATACTTGCCGTCCGGGCTCCACGTTGCATTGCTCTGCACATAGTCGGGATCATTCGCTCCCTTAAGCTCCCTGAACGTTTCGGTTTTCCGGTCGTAAATGCAGAGAATCCCCTTGATCGGAAAAAAGAGCTGGGAAAACGCAAGGTCGGGCCTGGGGACAAATACCGAACGGTCCTTCACCGTGCTGATCACATAGCGGCCGCAGGGTGAAACCTGCGACAACAGCCCGAAAGTCAATTCTCTGTCTTCACGTCGGTAATCCGCCCAGGAGATAATATCACTGGTGGCAAGGGTCATCTCCGATGCCGTGCGACTGATTGCATACGACCCCTTGTCGTTTGCATAGTCGACATCCATGCCCATAATCGAACCGTCCGCACTGAACGAATGGCAATTGCCGCACACCGGCAGTTTCGAAAGCACGATATTCGGGCGTTGCATCGAAGCCGCGCTGCCGAACCGCCAGTGTATTGTCGATGGGTCTTTTACTGCATCGACAAACGGAAGGTTTACATCACGGTAGAACATGGGCGCTGCGACCGAATCGGAAGTAAACGAGAACTGTATCGTGGCGCCGGTAGTGATCTTCGGTGAAGACCTTTTCAAGCCGACAATAGCTGCCTGGACAATGTTCGAACCGGCGCGGGCCCTGATCGATTCCCAGACCATCGAATCCGGGGTCCACTCTGTCATCGATGATTCGAATGCCGGGCGGCTATCCTTGTTCCCTTTGATATTGAATAGAATGACCCAGGTGTCGTTTCGCAGATCGGTGTCTTTCCATGTGAAAACCGGCGGTGCAAAATCGGGTGGGAACAGCGATTTGTCAAAGGGATTGAGAATTGTGATTCCGCTATATGAAGCCGCCTGGTCGAATTGAGAGGAAATGGTATGGATGTCGAATTTCCGATGTTGAAAAAGCCAATATCCGAAGATGACTCCAAGAATCAGAGCGGCTATGATAACAAGCGTTATGTTTTTTTTATGTGACATTTAGCTTTTTTCCGCTCTATTTACATTCACCCGTGATATTCGCATGCGGCATTTTGCTCATGTGTAATTTTTTAGCATATCAGCCGTGCAGGAGATTGCCGCCGGCAATGCAATAATTACAGCGGTTGACTTCATGCATTCCATAGCCCTCTCTTGATTTAGAAAAATGTTGGAATGAAAATATCTGCCGGGGCCGGATTTGAACAATCGATACAGGTAACTCACTCATTACATCTATATTGTTTTCAATTACCTGTCTATTCTGTAATTAATCGTCTCGTTAAGGTTGTCTGGCCGTCTATTTTTATCGATGCCAGATACAATCCTCTACTGAGATCTTGCAGTGACATCACTTCGGAGTAGCTGCCTGGCGCTTTTAAGAAGCGCAATTGTTGAACAATACGGCCACGGGCATCACAAATTATAAACGATACCTCGGATAGCTTCCAGAGTGCATATTCGGCAATCAATTGACATTTGCCTGTATACTCTATTACAGCTCCGATATCCGGGCTCATATACTCCCGAGGAAATACCGATACTCCCCCATCCGGACGCTGTGCAGGCGTACCGGTCAGAACATTGTCCCAATAGGTTTTCCATGCCGCCCGGTTCTGCACGAAATGGGCAAATTCCGGATGAATGTCTTCGGAATTACTCACCCAGATGTCGCCACGACTCGCTTTCTTTTTATTTGCAGGCGTAAAATTGGTAATGTTGATACAGATCCGCTCATCCCAGTTGGTGGCGATCATGTTCAGGACATCGGAATCTTCACCTTCAGTGTATTCAATCTCGGTTGTAAACCAGTAATCGGAATTACAGGCCCATCCGTGTAATCCGCCCCATCCCCCCTGAATTGTACCACCGTCAACCCTCATGTCATCGAGATCAGTGTGCTGGACCGGCATTATACTCTCATTAGCTTCGAAATCGTAGAGCGGATCGAAACCATGGCCTCCGAAATGCCACGTCGCATACCGTCCGGTTGGAGAGATTGCGCACGCGCAGCCCGAACCGCCAAAAACTTCGCCCAGTCCCGGATGCTGATAGCAATTCGGCTCATAGGCAATCACCTGATCCGGATCGCCGGTCAGCTTGAATATGCACCGACCGTCATTTTCGGTACCGTCAAGCGTATTTCCCGACCACCGGAAATGCATCCATTCACCGTCAGT
>WJKA01000655.1 GCA_014729375.1 Chitinivibrionales bacterium | reverse complement strand
TGCCCCACAGATATTCCGGTGTGCCGTTTTTGTCGAAAAATGCATAGGACTGGAGTTCTACGGGGAATACAGAACCATCTTTGCGAATGTATTCTTTTTCGTAGAGACCGGAATAGCCGTTTTTGAGCAGGCGATGGGTCCAGATTTCATCCTGCTCCCACTGTCGCCATTTTTTCGGGGTGATTTGATAGAAGTTCTGCATTTGCTGCAATTCTTCAAGCGAATATCCGAGCATTGTACAATATGCCTGATTTGCATCGATAATTTGACCCTCGCCGTTAACGAAAACATAGCCATCCCTGCTGTTTTCAAACAGCTCGCGGTAGCGGCGTTCGGTTTCCCGCAAAGCTTTTTCATGCAATTTACGATCAGTAATGTCACGAACGTATTCAATTACCCCCGTTACCAGGCCGTCATCGTTTTTCATCGGAAATGCGGTAAGGTTGGTCCAGCCGGTTTGAGATTCTTCGGAAAGCAAGGGGACTTCGGTAGAATGAATTTCGCCTGTTTCAAATGCCTTCAGTGTTGGGCACCACGGGCACGGCTCCGTTCGCATCTGGTAGACAGCATAGCATTTTTTTCCTGCAAGCGGCGCGGCATACCCATGTTGTTTTTCTATCCAACTGTTAACGCGCAGTATATTGAGGTCTGGGTCCAGAACACTGATACCGTCCCGAATGGATTCAAAGATATCATTCAGAAACTTTTCGTTTTCCTCCAGTGCCCGGTTATTCAGGCGAAGTTCTTCATTGAGCGCAAGCAGTTCTTCATTGCTTGATTCGAGTTCTTCCTTGGCGGCTTCCATTTCTTCGTTAACACTTTGCAATTCTTCATTGGTTGAAAGGACTTCTTCATTTGCAGCCCAGAGTTCCTGATTGACCTCGTCTTTTTCTTCGATAACCGTGTGCACATGGTCTTTGGCCTTTTGCAGTTCCATGCGAAGGCGCGTGGTTTCATCAGCGCCTTCTTCATCGTCGGGGCGCGGCTGCGCAGTTGTATCACCATTCAGGGAACCGGGAGAGTCTTCAAACAGGATAAGGAAACCGGAGTCATTGCCGTCTTGTTCACTCACAGGAATTATGGATATATCGGTTGTATATGACCGGTCGTTGCATTTGACAACAACCCCCTTTTTCTTAACGCGTTTTCCGGTTTTTCGCGCCTCTTCAACGGCCACCGAAAGGTCGGGCATCAAACCTTCACGGGCCATTCTGGATAATTTCAGACTTGCTTCTCCTGAAGCGGGTTCTATGTATTTTGACGTTGCTCCACGAAATTGCCGGATATTTAAATTATTATCCACCAGAACCCCCGGCGGTGCGTATGTGTCGAGGAGTATCCTGTCTGCCTGAGTGGTGATATCTTTAGTAGTTTCGCGGGAAGCCGGTGTTCCCATCAGTATACGGGTTCCGGCTCTGGGTTTCAGCACACCGGGAGAGTGTGACAGATGCCGGCTGTGTTTACAGTCACTATTCCTTTTTGTGAACAGATTGTATTTTTTCTCCACGGGTACGAACAGACTCGGGAAATTTCCCATGCTTTCAGATGAGCCGAGAAGCAGAAAGCCGCCGGGGTTGAGCGCGAAGTGAAACAATGGAAGAACCGTTTCATGCAGTGTCGAATCAAAATAGATAAGTACGTTACGACAGCTTATCAAATCGATTCGCGAAAATGGCGGATCGTTTAAAATATTCTGTGCGGCAAACACACACATCTCGCGGATATGCTTGGTAATTGTAAGTCCTCCGGAATGTTTTTCAAAGAACCGTTCGCGCCGCTCAGGGGGGATATTTGCGACCAGTTTTTCAGCATAGAACCCCTGCCGGGCAATGGCAATATGCCGTTGCACGAGGTCGGTACCGAAAATCTGAACCGGAGCTTTTGCATTGCTCTCTTCCAGAAATTCATCGAGACACATGGCAAGCGAATAGACTTCCTGTCCGGTGGAGCATCCGGGTACCCAGATCCTCACCGTCTCGCGCGTGGGTCGCGTGTGGACCAGACGGGGGAACACTTTGTTTTTCAGTAATTCAAAAACAGCGGGTTCCCGGAAGAATTCGGTAAATGACAGAAGGAGGTCATCATAAAGCCGTTCAATTTCCTGCGGGTGGCTTGTAAGGTAGGAACAATACTCGCGTGCACTTTTTTGCTTGCAGAACGATATTCTTCTATTGATGCGCCTTTCCACCGTGGTGTGCCGGTAATGAGAAAAGTCGACATGATACGATTCCTCCAGGATCCGGATAATTTCATCCAGAGCTTTTTTTTCGCTCTGAGTATCAGCCATGTCAACCTCCAGTCGATTGAAAAAAAACGGCAACATGATCGGCGCGGCCGCAGATTTCGAGATATGGTGTCTGGCGATACCCGACCACTTTGTGATACGGCACCCTAGTAATTTAATTAACAGCATGGGACGAGGCCAAGAAAAAAAATCTAATCGTCCAATAATACCGTATCCATTATAACCGGGGCGGTTGTAAACATATTTTATAATATTTTCAGATAAAAGGAGTTCTAATGGCTGAATATGTCCACGGGTACGGTGAGCGCGAGAACATTCGTCTGGAAGATCAGTCGGGTATACTGGAAGAATTGATTCACCCGGGGACCGGGTATGATGAGGGTGAACATGTTCTGGAGGCCGGCTGTGGCGTGGGGGCACAAACAGTTATTCTGGCGAAACGGAGTCCGGGTACGCGGTTTACCGCGATCGACATTTCAGAGAAATCTTTGAAAACGGCACAAGCCCGCGCAGCCGGAAAGGGGCTTGGCACGGTAAGATTTGAGTGCGGAGATGTTACCGCTCTGCGGTTTCCCGACAACTCATTCGACCATATATTTGCCTGTTTTGTTCTCGAACACCTCGCTGATCCGCACCAGGCGCTTTGTGAGCTGAAACGGGTGCTTCGTCCGGGAGGTTCATTAACAGCGATTGAAGGGGACCACGGGTCATGTTTCTGGCATCCGGAAACCGCAGCATCGCTGGCCGTATGGAACGCCTTTATCAAGGTACAGCGCGGCCCGGGGCATGATCCGAATATCGGCCGAAGGCTTTATCCCCTGATTGCAGACGCGGGTTTCACCGTACAGGACGTATCGCCGCGATGGGTATACGGCGATGCCGGCAAGAAGCAGATACTTGATGGAATGGTAAACAGGATTATTGTCCCCATGGTGCAGACCGGCCGGGACGCGATGCTGAAACAGGGGCTTGTGGATGAAACAACATGGCGACAGGGGATTGCGGACCTCGAACGGTCGGGAACACTGCCGGATGGGACCTTTTTCTATACCTGGTTTAAAGCGATTGCGGTAAAGCGGTTGTGAGCATATCCGCAGTGAAAATTCATTGAGCTTTCCTGCGACAATTCAACCCTATGATTTCGTGCAAATACGCTGATTTGCAAGCACTATAGTTGCGTAGCTGAATTCTTTCTATGCCGGCCTGCCGGTATAGCTAAGATCGAGCATTTTCCAAAAAAAAGCTTTTCCATTCGAGGACAATTAAAATCCCGGCTTTTAACATCGTGATTTGTCATATTCAAAATTTGATTTTATTTTGGACGGCACTGTGAGCCAGTGCAAAATAATAGTACGTCGGGATACCATGTATTGGGTTGTATTTCGACAGAGCTGACGGTCATACAACTTGACCAGTACCCTTATAAAATGTATATTATCTATAAAGTTTATAAAAATAGTTAACAATACAAAACGGAAGCAGAGAATAGTGTAATGGATTATCATTTTGAAACACGTGCTCTTCATGCCGGCCAGGAACCTGATACCGGAACGCTTTCCCGTGGTATACCGGTACACCGGACCACATCGTATCTGTTTAAAAATACCGGGCATGCAGCGAATCTGTTTGCACTGAAAGAGCCGGGGAATATATATACCCGCCTGATGAATCCCACGCAGGAGGTCCTGGAAAAGCGGATTGCTTCGCTCGAGGGCGGGGTTGCCGCGCTTGCGCTTGCTTCGGGCACTTCGGCGATATTTTATTCCATAATTAATATATGCAGGGCAGGTGATGAGATTGTATCCGCAAACAACCTCTACGGCGGAACGTATACCATGTTTGACACGATTCTTCCGCAGTTCGGTATCAAGGCCTGTTTTGTGAACCATGACTCTCCGGATGAATTTGAGCGGGCGATAACAGAGAAGACCCGTGCGATCTATTTGGAAACGATCGGCAATCCGGTACTCGGGGTGGCCGATATTGAAGCTGTTGCCTTGACGGCTCAGAAATATCATATGCCTCTGATTGTTGATTCAACCTTTACAACGCCGTATCTTCTTCAGCCGTTCAGGTACGGCGCGGATATCGTTGTGCATTCATTGACAAAATGGCTTGGCGGCCATGGTGCGGGGATCGGCGGGGTTGTTGTTGATTCAGGCACGTTTGACTGGACCGACAAGAAATTCAATCTGTACAATGAACCTGATCCCGGCTATCACGGGATCCGGTATGCACACGACCTCGGGGACCTTAATTCGCAGGCATTCATACTCAGGATGCGGCTTGTTCCACTGAGAAACCTCGGTGCCTGCATTTCGCCGGACAATGCATGGATATTTCTTCAGGGCATAGAAACGCTTCATCTTCGCATGCAGCGGCATTGCGAGAATGCACTGGCGGTTTCAGAATTCCTGCATAGTCATGACAGGGTTGCCTGGGTACGGTATCCGGGGCTTCCCGATGATCCGTCACATGCTCTTGCAGAGAAATATCTTCCCTGCGGTTGCGGCGGCATGGTTGTATTCGGTGTCAAAGGCGGGTATGATGCTGCGGTGAAGCTCATTGATTCGATCGAACTGTTTTCTCATCTTGCCAATGTCGGTGATGCAAAAAGCCTGATTCTCCATCCGTCGAGTACGTCGCACTCGCAAATGAGTGCATCACAGCAGGCTGCAAGCGGATTGACGCCTGAACTGGTCCGGCTTTCGGTCGGCCTTGAGAACGCGGAGGATTTGATTGCCGCGCTGGCCCGGGCGCTTGAGAACGCGCACAGGTAGCTGTGCAGATATCCGGCCGTTCCTGCATGCGGTGTTCTATATTTAGAAACAGTATTATGAGCAAGAGTGTGATGGTAGCCATGAGCGGCGGCGTGGATTCTTCGGTAGCCGCGCTGCTTTTAAAAAACAATGGGTATTCGGTGACTGGTGTTACCATGGTTCTTGATACTCCGGACCATACCGGTAAAACACCGTCGCGTTGCGGACCGGCTGCAGTCAACGATGCACGGCGGGTGTGTGATAAGCTTGACATCCCCCACTCTGTCATGGATTTTTCACAGCAGCTTGAGCAGTATGTTGTCAAAGATTTTATCGTCGAATACGCGCGGGGAAGGACACCGAATCCTTGCGTGCGATGCAACCGGTATTTGAAATTTGACATACTTCTTGAAAAGGCGCGGGGTGCCGGGTGTGATTTTCTTGCGACTGGTCATTATGCCGCGCAGGGCGACTACAACGGTGCGCGGGTGCTCAGGCGTCCGAAAGACCGCACCAAGGACCAGACCTATTTTCTGTACGGCATCAAAAAGGAATTTCTGCAATGGGTGGTGTTTCCCCTGGCCGGGATGGTTAAATCTGAGGTGCGGTCGCTGGCCGCGGCAGGTGGTTTGCCGGTTTCCGGCAAGGAAGAGAGCCAGGATATCTGTTTTGTCACTCGCGGCAGCTACCGGGATTTTCCGGGGTTTTCGCTGCAAACTCCGGGCGATATAGTCGACAGGGCGGGAAATGTCCTTGGGCGGCACACCGGTATCGGGAATTACACGGTCGGTCAGCGGAAAGGGCTGGGAATCGCCACCGGCACACCTTGCTATGTAGTCAGGCTTGATCTGAACAGCAATACCGTTATTGTTGGCCGGAAAGAGGATTTGTACGCGGGGGGATTGCTTGCAAAGCAGGTCACCATGTTTACTGATGCAATTCCCGGCCGGGTGTCGGCACAAATCCGCTATGCGCACCGCCCTGCTCCCTGCAGGGTATACGAAAAACACGGTGGAGCAGAAGTGATATTCGATACGCCGCAGGAGGCGATTACGCCGGGACAATCGGTGGTGTTCTCTGACAATGATTATATTCTCGGCGGCGGAATAATCGAGCGTGCTATCCAATAATGAAAGGCTTTAAATTGCCGGGTTTCCAGGAGGAGCCTGGTACAGATAATTTATATTTATTTATTCGTTTGTTCACCATGAGTACAATGCATTCCAGCAATGCAGAGAAAAGGAGCAGCCCCATGGCATCTATCAAAGGAACAAAAACCGAACAGAATCTTTTGAAATCATTTGCCGGCGAATCACAGGCCCGAAACAGATACACAATGTATGCAAGCACGGCTTCCAAAGAGGGTTATTCACAGATCGGCAATATTTTTCTGGAAACAGCCGAGAACGAGCGGGTCCATGCAAAAGAGATGTTCCGGTTTCTGGAAGGCGGTCTGGTCGAGATCACCGCAACCTATCCGGCGGGAAAAATCGGGACCACTGAACAGAATCTATCTGCTGCCGCTGCAGGCGAGAATGAAGAACATACCCGGTTGTACCCTTCATTTGCAGCTACCGCCAGAGAGGAAGGTTTCGACAAGGTAGCGTTGATGTATACGCTCATAAGCAAAGTTGAGCAATGGCACGAAAAGCGATATTTAGATCTGCTGGACAACGTAAAGAATAGCACTGTGTTCAAAAAGGAACGTCCGGTCAAATGGATCTGCCGGAAATGCGGTTATATACACGAGGGTCCTGATGCCCCGAAAACCTGCCCGCTCTGCCGCCATCCTCAGTGCTATTTCGAAATTGTAAATGAACGCTGGTAAATTGCAGAACAACCATAATAAGCAGTCCATTTTTTATTCACGTATTGAAGCGGAGGTATTATATGAAAAAGTATGTTTGCAATGCATGTGGTTATGTGTATGATCCGGAACAGGGCGATCCCGACAACGGCATAGAGCCGGGAACTTCGTTTGAAGACCTTCCCGATGACTGGACATGCCCGGAGTGTGGTGTTGACAAAAGCGAGTTTGCGCCGCAGGAGTAACGGCGAACTGAAGATTGAAATGAAAACGCCTGCGCTCAAGGGCAGGTCTGAAGG
>WJKA01000654.1 GCA_014729375.1 Chitinivibrionales bacterium | reverse complement strand
ATTGCGAGGATCGGTTTTTGCAGCGCGGCGTATTCGTAAATTTTGCCGCTCATGACTGTTTTGCCGCCTTCGGAGGCATGGGTCAATAGAAGCAGGATATCGGCAACAGCCATTTCGCGGATCGCTTCACTGTGGCTGACTTCGCCGGTGATTTGAAAGCTGTTCCCCAGCTTCTGCTTCCATGAATTGCTGTCTCCCCGGAACCGTCCGACAAATGTTATCGTGACTTTATCGGCAGCCTGCGGAGACTCCTTTTTCAGCCGGGCAAGCGCGGTGAGAAATGGTGAAGGGTCTCTTCTGCCGCCGACCGAACCGCAGAAAACGATATTGAGCGTGTCGATCTTTTTTGTGCCGGGAGTAGTTATTCCTCGAAAATCATCAGGGTCAAATCCGTTTGGAAGCGTTTTCATGGCGCAGGAGGTCGAGGGGTAACGCTTTGCATAGATTTCGGTCAGCGGGTCGCATACGAAAAGCGCTGTTTTGGCATGGTGAATTACGTTTCGCTCCAGATGCTTGTTCCTGAGAGCGACTATCTTTTTTTTCCAGTTGCTATACAGCGGATTATTCCACCAGCCATCCCTGAAATCGAGCATCCAGGGGATTTTGGTCGATTGGTGCAGTACAAGTCCTGCTCTGAAAGTAGAGAACGGCGGTCCCGAGGTGAGCAGCGCGTGAAAGCTGTGTTGCCGATGTAATCCCAGTGCCCGGTCAATTGTCTGCTTTGCCCATCCCCAGCTCGAATCCGGCGCCGCCAAATAGTTCTGATATGTCATGAAACAATTATAGTAAACGCTCCGGTACAAAAGCGAATGCAGTTTCTGAATGAAAGAAGCAGGTTGACGTGCAAGTATCTTTTTATGGTAATTCTTCTTTGCGGAAGGCGATTCGTATTCAACAGGAATAATTTCTGCTTTGCCTTCTATTTCCTCCACAAGCGAGGCGTCACCGATGACTCCCTTTTTTTCGCAGAGCACCGATGCTCTCCACCCGTATTCAGGGAGATACTTTGCGAATTTGAGTATTCTCATGACATTCCCCCGTCCTTCGTATGGAGGAAAGTCGCGGGTTATTATAAGGAGCTTATTCATGACTGTAAACTTCATTTACTTAACCCTGACCCATCACTCGTGTTCTGGCCCACGCCCGTACAAGTCGCCTCATAAATTTCCATCCCAGGCTGCTCTTGTCCAGGCTCAGCGCCTTATGCGCATAGTCTAAAAATCCCTTGTAATTTTTTCGGCTGTAATATGCATGAGCGCCCTCTATATACGCGCGTGCAATGCTTTTGTTTCTGAATCGTTTTTTTGATTCGGACAGCGAGGGATTATCAAACACTTTTTCGACCGCTTTGATCCTGTCCTCATTCATTATATCGGTTTTCTTCGATTCGTTTGCTCCGTGGTAGCGGTAAACAGTCAGTGGGTCGGAAACATACCTGAATTTCATATTCATTCCTGCCATGCGGAGCCACATTTCGTAATCCCCGCAGGTGGCAAAGCTTTCATCGAACAGGCCGGCCTTAACGAAACTCCCCTTTTTTACCATCACCGCGCTGGGCATGAGCACGTTTTTGATTGCCAGCTTGTGAAACAGGTTGCTGTCGGTGAGTGAACGGGCGATTTTATCTCTGTCTTTCGGATGGCGCTTTTTCCCCGAGGGCCCGATTTTCACCAGGTCGGTGAATACAAGGTCGATATCAGGCTCTTTCATAAACAAGGCGATCTGTTTTTCGAGCTTTGATGGCTCCCAGAGATCATCCTGATCGAGGAATGCAATGAGTTCGCCGTGTGCAGCTTTGACTCCTGCATTCCGTGCCGCGGAAACATCGCTGTTTTTCTGGTTGATAACGGTGATATTCTTCTCGAAATTCTTAACGATCTCCACCGACTTGTCAGTCGAGCCGTCATCGACAACAATAACCTCCATCGGCTGATCTGTCTGCGCAAAAACACTCTCCAGACACTCGGCAATAAACGTTTCGCCGTTGTACAGCGGGATGACTACGCTGATATCGGGGGTGTGCTTTTTGCTCATTGTGTTATCCCGCCCTTATTCTTCCTAATCAATCTTGATCGTTCTCGTAATCGTTTATCGATCTTCTAATCGAGGTCGATGGACGAGGACAAGGACGATTCTGCACCGACTCGATAAACTTCATCAACTTCTCCGACCGCTTCTCCCACGAAAACTCTTGTGCTGATAATCGTGCGCCTTCGCAGAGCTGTAGATACAGCTTCTTATCGGTAAATATTTCGGTAATAGCTCCGGCCAGGGATTCGGGATTTTCGGGCTCGAAAAACAGCCCGTTTTCCCGGTCGTGTACGATATGCTCCGTTGTCGGCAGACGGGGTGCAATGACCGGGAGTCCGGCGGCAAAGTAATCGAGTATTTTGGTCGGGCTCAGAAGTGCAAGGCTGAAAAAATACTTTTTGTAGGACGCCAGCCCGACATACGCTTCACGCATAAGATAATCGACCATTTCTTTATGCGGGACCCATTCCCTGAGTTCTACAAGATCGGAAAGGCCTTCCCGGTCGATTCGCTGCTGAAGTGACTTGTTATTTTCACCGCCGATACCGATCCAGACAAATGATAATCCCAGGTAACGGGTATTGTGGAGCGCGCCGAAAATGCTGTTGATATCAACATAGGGCGAGTACCTCCCGCAATACACAAGCCGCCTGGTTATGCTCCGGCACGTGCCTGAAGAGGATATGGATTCCTCCGGCCGAAACATCGAGGCAAGCGGAAGTACTGTTGCGGGTATGGTTATAAAATCATTAACATAAAGCTTTCGCTGTGGTGGAGCAATACAGATCAGACCACTGCAGTGATTGAGAAAAATACGCT
>WJKA01000653.1 GCA_014729375.1 Chitinivibrionales bacterium | reverse complement strand
CCTGTACATTTCGATCGATCGCGGTGGGATTTCGTTTCTGAAAACCATGCCGCCTGGTGGGATAAACAACTGAAGCGCCCGTTGATCTTTATGGCGTTGAAGGGATATGATGCACCACGAGAGCCTTTATCAACTCCAGATCGATCGGTTACTGCGACATACGGAGTTGCTGAAAATCCTGATATAATCATCGATGCGTGGGACTACCGGTTGTCTAAGCAACGATTTTTTGGCGATGCTTTCCCGTGCGTATTCCCCAATTTCGGGGCCGGCGCTCTTGCAGCTTTTCTGGGAGCACGTGTGGAGGCAAACGAAAATACCGTCTGGTTTCATCCGGACAGGCAGCGTGAGATTGGCGATTTACAGTTGAAGCTTGATACAGGGAATCCCTGGTTTACTCAGGTAAAGAATATCTGCGCGGCTGCACAGCAGCGCTGGGGAGAGATGGTACAGGTGTCCATGACGGACCTGGGCGGCACGCTGGACATTCTGTCTACTTTTCGTCCGTCGGGAACCGTGCTGACAGATATGTGCCTTTTTCCTGAAGAGGTGAAGCGATGTACGTGGGAAATCCATACCGCGTGGTGGAGCTGTTTCAATGAAATCACCGAACTGTTGCAACCGGTAAATCCCGGCCATACGGCATGGATGCCGATCTTCTCAGAAACCCCGTACTACATGCTTCAATGCGACCTCTGCTATATGATCGGTACCGATATGTTTGATGAGTTTGTCAAGCCGGAACTTGCAGCATCATGCAGAAAACTCGATCATGCATTTTACCATCTGGACGGCGTTGGTCAGTTGCCGCACCTGGATTCTCTTCTTGCAATTGAAGAACTAAAAGGAGTTCAGTGGGTCCCGGGAGACGGCAAACCATGGTTGGAACATTGGCCTGAAGTTTACCGGAAAATACGCGATGCAGGAAAACTGATTCAGATCTGGGGGCCAATAGAAACGGTCGATCGTCTGGTTGACCAACTTGGTTCGCCTGAAGGATTGTTTGTGGTGATCGACAACCTTGGCGCGGCAGATGAACAGAAAGCCCGTCACTTTCTGGAAAAATACTGCGTTCCCGAACCTGAATATTTTTAAATGCATTGAGAGGAGTACGTATGATTTCATTATTCAAAACACGGGTCATTGGCTCATTTTCGGTGGTGCTTCTCTCCGTACAATGCGTGCTTTTTGCAGCGGTTGGCCCGGGAGATACGGTTCACTGTTCCGTGTTTGATTCGGCAGGAGGACTCTGGCAATGTACTTTCGACGAGGCAAATGACGCCAAGTATTGCGCCAGCGGCGGACTCGGAGGGTTTCACGTTGATGACTGGGTAATGTACAAAGATGTCGATTTTGGTGATGGATTCAGCTTTCTGTATGTCTTTTATTCCTGTCAAATGTGCGGTTGTCTGTTCAGTTTCCGGACCGATAATAGAACATCGGGTAATTTGATTCTGGCGAATGAGGCACAACGCTTGAGGGCCCTGCCTTCCGGCGGATGGAAAGGCGGCGCAATTCACCGTGTTCCCGTGGACCGGACAATTACCGGCGTGCACGACCTGTACATACAAGGAGGCATGTGCGGCGGTGCAGACCCCGGCGGCGTAGGGATTATTGCCATTAAATGGTTTGTACTCTCTAACAACAAGGATGGGTACTGTTTCTATGATGATATAATTCCTCCATATTTCCAGATTCCGCAAGTGACTGAGATACACGCGGCCGGATCGGTGCAGGCGAAAAACGATTTTTCGGCTGATAAACATGGCATTACTATCAGTATGCATTTATCCGGTAATCATACTATCGATGTTTTTAAAACCGACGGTTCGCTTGTCGAACGCATGCACGCGACCGGACCGGGGACAGTTTCAATTTCTGCAGTATCCTTTACTTCAGGAATATATGTCATCCGTAGCATAATGCCGGACAATACATGCCGGGAATTTCTTTTTATCAAAAAATAGCCGGAAGAACCATGAAGGAGCGCCATCTGATGAAACACATGCTTATATCGATTTACATTGTTACATGTATGGCTGTGTTCCCGTTTGAATTGTTTACGGTTGGTGCGGAAAATATCATTTTCCCGTCAGATGCCGGGGTCGTTGATGTAACGCAACCGCCGTTTAATGCGCCAAACGACGGTGCGGGCGATGCAACGGATGAATTGCAGCTTGCAATTAATATCTGCGCCAATAACGACGCGATACTTTATTTCCCCGACGGCGTTTACATGGTTTCTCAAACGCTGAAATGGGGTGACAACAGCGCACCCGGATTTGTTAATCCTTTCTATGATACTACCGATTCAGAGCATGTCTGGACATTGGCCGATACCATTTCACCCAAGAATAAACTGATATTGCAGGGGCAGAGCACGGATGGGACCATTATCCGCCTGGCCGACAATGTCTTTGTTGATCCGAAAAATCCGCAGCCGGTTATTTTTACCGGAGAACAACCCGCACAACGCTTCAGGAATGCAATTCGCAATATGACTGTCGATGTCGGGGACGGCAATACCGGTGCAATCGGCATACAATTTAATGCAAGCAATATCGGAACAGTGCGCGAAGTAAAAATTATTAATGAGGACCGTCAGGCGCTCGTCGGACTTGATATGTCCTTTACCGGGCAAATCGGACCATGTCTGATTAAAAATGTGATTATCAAGGGGTTTGGAACGGGTATTTTAACCGCGCAGACTGCAATTAACAGTATTACTTTTGAGCATATCACTCTTGAAGACCAGGTGGATTTCGGATTCAGAAATCTCGGCCAGACAGTAAGTATCCGGGGGCTGGTCAGCAAAAACAGTGTTCCGGCAGTTACGAATACCGGAATGGGGTTTATGGTTCTCATTGATTGTGAGTTCACCGGAAACAGCGGGGCGACCCAAATGCCGGCCATTGCCAATACAGCCGGTTCACCGGTTATTTTCGCACGGAATATTCAGACAAGCGGCTATAAATGGTCGATTTTAAACACGGGGGTGAACGGCGACAGCTTGACCGATGAGTACATCGGAGAGTATGTTTCTCACGATGTCTTGAGCCTCTATGATACGCCGCTCAAATCCCTGAATCTTCCTGTTGAAGAAACTCCCCGGATACCGTGGGATACTGATACCGGAAACTGGGTGAATGTCGGGGATTATGGGGCGATTCCCGATGACGGGCTTGATGACGCTGCCGGAATCCAGGCAGCAATCGATGCTGCCGCATCTCAGGGCGCCCGGACAGTCTATCTTCCTCATCGTCAATATGGAAATTACGATATTCATGCGGATTCAGTAGTATATATACGGGGCAGCGTGCAACGGATTATCGGTTGTGCGGCAAATGTGTGTAAAGGTTTCAGCATGGATACCAAACCCGCATGGGTGTTCGGGCCTGATGCTCCCGATACATTGATAATAGAACATATCGGTATGCATTGCGCAATTCCTGTCGGATATGATATGCATTTTAATTCCGATAAAACGCTTATCATGAGCAGTTGCGGCATGACGGTGCATTCGCAGGGAGGCGGCACTGTATTTCTTGAAGATTTTGCCGCGCTGCAATGCGAATTTACCAGAGGGACACGCGTTTTTGCACGGCAATTCGATGTTGAAAATGACGAGTATATGTCCACATTCAGAGGCAAAATATTAAACGATGGAGCTCAACTGTGGATACTGGGTTTGAAAACCGAACGGGAGGGCACAATTATAAAAACAACCGGCCGCGGCTATACCGAACTCCTGGGGGGATTCAGTTATACCACTCATGTACCGGGCGATGCGCCGATGTTTGTCAATGAATCATCGGTACTATCAATTACCTTTTCTGAAGTAGGCGGCAGAGGAACGTATGATCCACTTGTGGTTGAAACAAGGATGTGCAGCCTGAAAACACTTCAGGCCGATTCTGCTCCTTCCAGGCATGGAAAGGCACACTCTATCCCTCTTTTTGTCGGTTACTGCACCGATAATGAAAACAATCCCGTGCCTTCGGAAGTCTGTCCATTCAAGATTCCTGTTACCTTTGATGAGCTAAACAGGCAGGAGAAACGAATACCTGATTTGCTGTGCAAAACAATAACGATGAATTCTTTGGCCCGGAGAAAAACGGTCAATATTCCGGAAAGCATTGCCGGATTCCAGCTTTATAATTTGAAAGGGAGAAAGCTGTGGGAATATCGCCGCGCTGATACGGAACAAGCATGCCGGGTTACAGTGCCCGGCAATTTCCCGTATGGTGTTGTGATGGTGCGCTATCTGGAAAAGTAAAGAAAAACCGTTTCATAAAAATGCTCCTTTCCCGGCTCATGAGCGAGCGGGGAAACTACGTTGGAGAAGCGCGGAGAAGGTGTGAAAGCCATTACACACTGATGCAACGCGCTTCTTTTTATTTCATGACTTCATTGGGGATCTCAAAAATATCCCGCTTTGCTTCGAGATAATAGAGATAATCGTTTAATGGCACATCGGATTGCACCCGGTGGTCCACATGAGGAATAAAACCGCCTTCATCGACTATCGGCTTAAGGCGGAGCAGCTCTTTTTTGATCGCTTCTTTGCCTTTCAGCAATACGGTCTTGTCGAATCCGCCCATCATGCGGATGCCGGGATATTCTTTGCGAAGTGTTTCCGGATGAACGCCGGCATTCACCTCCAGAGGAAATATGATATTAACGCCGTTGTCAACCCACGTGGGGACCAGGAGCCGGTTATCACCGTCACAGTCAACATAGGAGAACCTGGTCCCGCCTTCAGCAAAGGCATCCATGGTAGCTTTATAAACCGGGCCGCACCTGGTATAAAAGAATTCCGGCGGCGCGATCGGACCGGTCTTGAACGCAATGTCTTCCCACCAGGCAACCAGGTCGGCTCCAATATATTCGGTGAATTTCCCGGCTACCGTGCTGTATAGCGTTTTCATGTCATCAAGAATCTCATCGATAAGCCCGGGCTGCATGCAGATACCCAGCGAAAACCCCTCAAAGCCCATCAGGTCGCGGATCCTGCCCGCAGTACTGCCGCCGTAAACGGTAAGGATATAATTACGGTCCTGTACCTGCTCTTTGATTTCGGCGATATTTTCCGGGAGCCGTTTGTCCATGTTGCCCAGAAGCCGCTCTTTGAATGGAAGATATGATTCTCTGTCTTTAATTGGAAAATCGAGGTAATGGGGGATTGTGTCGCTGCCGTCGGTAAATACTTTGCATTTTACGTGACGGGTGTCATATTTGATTATATGACGGTCGTCTTGCTCAATAATTTCTTCTTCAAACATCGGTATGAGATCGTTGCCGATCCAGACCCGCTTTTCCCACGGGTCGAATCCGAAATAGACATCCGCCTTGTCATTGCTGTCGACCGCAGCCGGCAAACCTTCACTATGCCATCGTTTCAGCGTGTCGTTCCAGTAGCCGAATTCTCTGTCGAT
>WJKA01000652.1 GCA_014729375.1 Chitinivibrionales bacterium | reverse complement strand
CCTTAAACTCATAATGAAAAAAGAATCAGATAAAGAAACATTTACAATCCATTCCGATCATTTCCGGATCAAACAGGTATTGTCTAACCTGATCAGCAATGCACTAAAATTCACAGATGAAGGCTCCATTGAATTTGGCTATAAACATAAAGACAAGAATACCTTATTGTTTTTTGTACATGATACAGGTGTAGGAATCGAAGAAGATAAATCAGAATTGATCTTTGAACGCTTCCGCCATTTTGGTAGTGATTATAAAAAGAATATCAGTGGTACAGGGCTTGGGCTGGCAATATCAAAAAAGCTGATCGAACTGCTTGATGGTAAAATTTGGGTGGAATCCGGCGTTAATAAAGGCTCATCATTTTATTTCACAATCCCTTATGCATAATTTATGAAGCTTAATTTGCCAAAACTCTTGTATATACATTAACAAACCACAAACTTTACTTGTATCTGATTATTTCATATATTTGTATATATATTGGGGAAGAGATCAACATTTTTAAATTATGGCTCTTTTTAATAGAATAAATATCACGCTACTCTTAATATTATGTTCTCTAACTGCATATTCACAACCAAATAAATTTGAGTTTCAGCGTTACTATGCAGAACAAGGGCTTTCACATAATTATGTATTATCTATTGCACAAGATGACCTGGGTTTTATGTGGTTTGGTACTGAAGACGGCCTGAACCGTTTTGATGGAATTAATTTTAAAACATACCGGTATGTCCCTGGTGATCCAAACAGTCTGCCGCACAATGTAGTCAGGACAATAACATTTGATCAGGAGGGCAATATGTGGTTAGGGGGTGACCAGGTTATCAAATTCGATATTAAGAAAGAGAAGTTTATATCACTTTCTTCTATGATGAAAGATTACAGGGACTTTTCGGATGGAACCATTGAAGAGATTATAGTAGACCATACCGGTAAAATATGGACATTGGGCCGTCCGGAACTCAAATTCTTTCATCTGTTTTGTTTTGATCCTGAAAAAGACAGATGTGCTGAATTTAAGCACGAGCCGAATAATCCACTTAGCATAAGCAATGATACTGTAAATGATATTGCACTGGACAATACGAATAACATTTGGGTAGGCACAAAAAAAAGCCTGCAAAGATATAGCCGAAAAGAAAAAGGATTTATTACATATCCGCAAAAGAAAGAAAACATCGATAAAATCAAACCCGGTGTTGTCAAAAAAATATGTCCCGATCCTGAAGGAGGGATCTGGTTTGTTATTCAGGAACCATTTGTTCAGAAAGATCAAATTAAACAACATACACATTTATATTATTTAAGAATTATTGACGGCAAAGAACAGCTCGGAGTGTATCCCAATCTGAATATTAAATATACACTGGCTGCCATAACCGTTGATTTTAAGGAAAGGGTATGGTTTGCAACAGGGGATTATGGTATTTTTCTTTTTCATTCAGCAACAAAAAAACTTCAACAATTCAAATATAATCCTTCGGAGCAAAACAGCATTTCCAATAATGGAGTATATGATATTTTTATAGACAGGACAAAGGTTTTGTGGATAGCAACACATAACGGATTAAACAAATTGGATCTTTATAAAAAACTATTTAGAAACTATACGCAGAATCCTGCAAAACCCAACAATAGCCTTGGTTCCAACCTTGTAAACTGCATATATAAAGATGATCATAATGCTTTGTGGATAGGCACCCAGGATGCCGGAATAACAAAGATCAAACGATATAAGAACAAACCGGATCATTATACATTCTATAAGCAAAAAGAGAACCGACCCCATATTCTGGTATCAAATGTTGTAAATTTCATTAACG
The DNA here is from genome assembly GCA_014729375.1 of Chitinivibrionales bacterium. Lineage (GTDB taxonomy): Bacteria > Fibrobacterota > Chitinivibrionia > Chitinivibrionales > WJKA01 > WJKA01. The sequence continues at coordinate 1,099 of WJKA01000652.1, read as the reverse complement.
GCGACCGGCAGGGAAATATATGGTTTGGTGGTGTTGCCATTAATAAGCTGAACACAAAAACCGGCAGATTTTCATACTATCATCCTGATCATGATAATCCTTATACCATAAAGGGATGGATTTACTGGTCGATGGATATCGGACCCGATGGCGATATATGGTTCGGCGGACTTGAAGGGGTATGTAAATTGTTGGATAAAGACGATGCAGAATACAAACCCGGTAAAACAAGGTTTATGCCACTAAAAAACATAAAATGGAACAGATACTGGACGCTGCATGAAGATCATAACAATGTGTTATGGATAGGCTGTGGCAGTGGATTAATCAAATATAACACAAAAACCCGGGATATAAAACACTACCCTTCCAATACCGATTCTACTTTTGATGAGGCTGTTGTGTATATCCATGAAGATGAAAATAATAACCTATGGCTGGGTACGGAAGGCGGAGGATTACATCTGTTTAACAAAAATACAGGAAAATGCACACATTATTACAAACGTGACGGTTTGCCAAGTAATACAGTATGGGGTATATTAGACGATGAACAGGGCAATTTGTGGTTGAGTACAAACAATGGAATATCAAAATTCAATCCTGTTACAAAAAAATTTATCAATTATTATAAATCGGACGGCATACAAGGCAATATCTTCAGAGTAGGCGCCTGTCATAAAAGCGAAGACGGAGAATTATTCTTTGGCGGTACCAATGGGATCACTTCCTTCTATCCTGATATCATACATGATAATCCTTACCTGCCACAGGTTGTCATTACAAAGTTTTACCTTGCCAACCAACCTGTTAAGATAAACCATGTTTATCAAAAAGATACCATATTGAATCAATCTGTCAGCCATACCGAAGAAATATTTCTGCATCATACAAATAAAGACTTTACCATTGAGTTTGCAGCTTTACATTTCGCCGCACCACAAGAAAACCTCTACGAATATATCCTGGAAGGCTATGACAAACAATGGAAAAAAACAAATGCAGTACGAAGATATGCCACTTATACAAATATGCCTAGTGGCGATTATACTTTTAAAGTCAAAGCCTCCAATAATGATGAAGTCTGGAACCATATGGG
>WJKA01000651.1 GCA_014729375.1 Chitinivibrionales bacterium | reverse complement strand
CGTTACTTTGAGTGAGGGACAAAATTCGCTTTCGATTCGAGCAACCGATGCGGTCGGCAATGAAGGAACTGCCGCACTGACAGTTTACCATCGCCCAAACGTAGTTTTTGTTGATAGTTCTGTCGCTAATGGAAATGGTTCCTCGTGGGACAGCGCGTATGCCGATCTACAGGATGCACTGGCTGCACAGGATTACAGCCATATCTGGGTAGCCAAAGGGACCTATAGGCCCGGCTCATCTGATCCGGCTTCATGCTACAGAATAACCAGACCGTTGACCATTCTTGGCGGTTTTGCCGGAAATGAGACCGACAGCACCGGAAGAGACCGGGAGGCAAACAAGACTGTCTTAACCGGTGATCTTCTTGGAGATGGAAGCCTCTTATCCGACACACTCCTCAGCATTGGAGCTGGCGCAACAGTAGACGGGATTCATATAGGTGTCTCGGATTACTTCGGAATTTATGTTAATACGAGTGAAGAAGTAACCATAGAGAAATGTACCTTTGCCAATATTGTCGATATGACACGTCCCTTGTACATTCAGAATGCTGTTGTAAATGTTAACAATTGTATTTTCTCCAACAATAAGCTTGGTTTTGAATTTGGCCGTCCATTAATTGACATAACCGATGCAGCAGTATATATCAATCAATGTCTTTTTGAAAAAAATGATCCGGTCAGGTATTTGCTTAACATACAAGGCAGTGGCACTATAACGGCTAAAAGATGTGTCTTTTATGGTAATTATGCTACAAAATTAATCGAAACGGGCGGAAACGGTTACCTTAATATATACTCGAGCATATTCATACAAAATGGAGGCGATATAGACTTGTCTTCCAGCAATCCTGCATCATTCGATCGATGCACATTCTACGATAATAACTTAACCAAAATTATAACACAGTCCGGCTTATCGTTAAGTAACTCAATTATCTGGTGGGACAGAGCTGATATGCAAAATGAAAAGGTTATGGAAATAATAGCAAATACTACTATTATCAAGAATTGCAATATACGATATGGTCAGGACAGCATTGTTGTCTGGACGGGTGCGAATCTTCAATACAATGAAACGACAAACGTTGCCATTTCTCCGGATTTTAAGAAGACCCTTTCTCCCGGAGGAAATCCACTCAAGGGATGTGATGATATTTTGATGACCTCCGATGATGCCTATTCATTAAAAAGCACGAGCCAGTTAAGAGATATAGGTGGGGCAACCTTATATGAAGAAACAGACCTCACGGGCTTTTCCGGCGTCTGGGGAACATATTTGGATATCGGCGCTTACGAATATCAGGGAGAAGCAGATGCTTGTCAGTAAGACGAATCTGATTTTTTCTGATTAGTGCAATTCTGTCTTTTACCAGATTGCGCATCATGCGAGCTATGGATTTCAGCGCGGCAGATAATGCATAAAGCCGAATGCTCCATAATTTAACAGGCGAATGTCTCGGATCAGCCGGGATGGGCATAAAGGCAAAAGGAATTGTTATCGAAAAACTGAATACAGGATTGACACGACGGGTTCTGCTCAAGAACAATTAACTATCGGTTTTCAGCAAAAAGGTAGTAACTGGCCGCAATCGCCAAAGGGAGATTGCGGCTCTTGTTTTTACGGCTGAATTGAAAACTTTTAGAAGCGCAGCAGCAATACCGGAACCGGATATACCGGAACACCGTCAACAGAGAACGTTTTATTAACTTTTGCAGCGAGGGCTGAATCGGGATACCGTTTCAGCAGCCTGAAATGCTCCGGCTTTATCTTATTTGTCCATTTGACTTCCAACGGCCGGAATCTTCCCTTTTCAACCCAGGCACAATCGATTTCTCCATCGCTTTTGATATAATAGGTTGCATGATGCCGCCGGATATGGGAGATAATGACAGATTCTACTATCGTGGACTTATCCGGAGGAGTGATAGCAAGCATTTTGCAGACTGCGTTTAAAATAAACGGGTCGGTGAAATGGATTTTTTTGGCCTTTTTAGGAGCCGCAGCCAGTTTATCTTCACGAAGTGCATGCTGAATATAGACGGTATCCATGGCCTGAAGTATATCGCAGTATTCGTAAACTGTATGATGGTGACTGGTCGACAAATCTGCTGCCAGAGAATTCCAGGTAATCTGGCTCCCGTACTTTTTAATAATCGATGTGAGGATTTCCCGGAGCGATTGCTCGTTTTTATTGCGTTTTATAAAATCACCGCGAATCCAGTCAAAATAGGTCTGATAAACGGCTTTCCCGATTTCACCGTTTCCAGCAAAGCTATTCAACGCGGCACAATAACCGCCTGTCACCAGATAACTCTCAAACTCATTATAAAGCTGATTGATATTTTCTGCCGGAATATCCGTTGAATCATTTTCAATCTCCAGAATAGAACCGGGCGATATATTACTTCTCAATAACAGATACTCTTTAAATGAAAGTGGATAATAATGAAAATCGACCTCTGGACTGACACCTCTCCTTCCCGGCAACCGACTTCTTGTGTCTTTGATAAATACGCTGTCGGAGCCGGTCAGGATCACGACCGTATTGTCAAGAAATGCGGCATCCGCAAGAAACTTGATTGAATGATGCCAGGAATCGATATAGGTTATTTCGTCAATAAATATATAGGTAAGCTGATTATTGTTGATCGTTTCCTTTAAAAGAAATTCCTGCATCTCACGCAACAACAGATCATTTGTTCCAATCACTTCTCCAGTCATATAATAGATATTTGCAGGAGAAATGCTTTTGTTTTTTAGAATGTGAAGGATCAATTGCTTAAGCAATGTTGATTTTCCAACCTGCCGCCCACCGGTCAGCGTGTAGATTCCTGCAGGCAATTGTGCAAATAAATCTATCAGCGTCGAAACGTATGTATAGGAAAATGCCGATAACCTTTTCAACTGCGGATCTTCATTCTCAAATCGTTTTATGCCGAACTGAAACAGGTTATGAATTACTAATAAATCATTCATATATTAAAAGATACAATAATTAATATTTTTAGTCAATGACAAATGACCAAATTTGGTCAATGACCATTGACCAAATTTAGCCATCTGGTGCCGCCTCTACACCGCACCGACAGCGAGTATCCAACAAAAAAATCAAAATGATACAACAAGCTGAATACCGTACACTTCGATAAACTTACTTCGACACGTCGACACGCTCAGTGCGGCGCAGTGCATCGCCGCAGTGCTCCAGTACTCCAACGTTATTTATATTGAGAAAACCTATCTCCCCTTCTCCAGCCGCTCGGCGAGGAATGTCGGCAGGTTGTTCGCCGCAATCTTTTTCTGGGTGAGGGTAAAATCGTAGCGCACCCTGATAAGAGAAATATTCTGTTCTTCGGTGTCGTAAAGGGCATAGCATGAGCGGGGATCAAAATCTCTCGGCTGTCCGACACTGCCGACATTTATCAGGTAAAAATGATCATTGTCAAGCTTGATCGAGTGGCTTGAATGCAGAATTATCCTGTCCTGTTCCTGGAGCATTATTGACGGCCAGTGCGTGTGCCCGATAAAATTAATCCGGCAGATAAGGCTGTTGAACGCTTCAAATACGGCAAGCTCGCTGTCGGGAAATACATAGGCCCACTGTTCTCGTGTTGACGGCGATGAATGGGTGCAGAATATATTATCCAGTTGCACGGTAAGCTGGAGCGAGGAAAGGTATTCTTTGGATTCGCTGGTGATATTCCGCTTTGTCCATTCCATCGCAGCATAGGCATAGTAGGTAAACGTACGCGTATCCACCCTTCCGATAGCCGCGTAATCGTGATTGCCGGCAAGGCACACATCGATCCGCTCCCTGACAAGATCAACACAGGCATTGGGATCGGGATAATATCCGACAATATCGCCCAGGCAGATTATTTTGTCGATCGATCGCTCATCAATGTCGCGCATGACCGCCTGGAGCGCTTCAAAATTGCCGTGAATATCGGAAATAATCGCATAGCGCATAGAAAATCTGCATGCCCCGATAAAACGAAAAAATAAATTAACATTAATTATATTATTCTCCATACGTTATGGCAACATAAAGATAAAATCACCCATGAATTATCCTGAGCGGCTTGCAAATCTCAAACGGCATGTCCTTCCGGCATCATCAGTCCTGATTGTCGCGCACGACTACCCGGACCCCGACTGTATCGCCTCGGCATACGGTTTGTCAAAGCTTTTTGCATCATGGGAAATTACCAATTCCGTTATCACATTCGGCGGCTTTGTGGGGCGGGCCGAAAACCGCGCGCTGATCAGGTACCTCAATATCGACACGGTCCCTTTTCCGCTCATCGACCTTCAGGATTTCGACAGGATTGTCATGGTCGACTGTTTTCCCGCGGGTGGTAATGTCTCGCTTCCCGACCACGTGCCGATTGATGCGGTTATCGACCACCACCTGCAGGAGCCGGAGGGAGACGTTCCGTTTTATTTTGATATCCGTAAAGACATCGGGGCAACATCCACGCTGATTGCGCAATACCTGAGTACATCGGAAATACCTCTGACAAGCGAACTTTCCACCGCGCTGTTTTACGGCATAAAAACCGATACAAACGGACTTGCGCGTGATGCTCATCCTGAGGATTTTGAAAGCTATATCAAGCTGTTTAGTACGGTCGACCATACAGCACTCGCCAATATCGAAAATCCCGAGCGTGATATCGAATTTTTCAAAACTGTACACCGGGGTTCGGAAGCGGCCGTTGAATTCGGAGAAATCGGCTATACGTATCTCGGTGATGTTGCAGCACCGGACTATATCGCTGAAATGGCCGATTTTTTTCACAGTCTCGAACGAATGGAATGGATGATCTGCGCGGGATTATTCAAAAAACGCATCTATTTCTCGCTTCGGTCGAAAAATCAATCAGGTGCCGGAATAAAAGCAGTGAAAATTGCTCATAAGCTCGGCGGAAGTGCGGGCGGGCACGGAAGAATTGCCGCCGGACATATCCCGCTGAACGGAATACCGGTTGAAGAGCAATTGCACAGGTTTGTTGAAACTTTTAAAAAAGTATTTCGTATTAAAAACAGGGAAGGTATCCCGATACTAATGAACTAGGAGTCTCAACCGATGCAATTTTTCGGAATCTGAGGCAGGTTTTTGCCTGTGAGTTCCGTGGTGCGCGTGCTGGACCCAGGATCGGAACATTCCTGCACCTGCAACGTCAACAACCACTGCAGTTGCACTTGCTGGTTTGAAACGCAGGTTCGCCGGACTTCTGAAAGGGGGACAAAACTATGTGGGATTACACCGAAAAAGTCAGAGAGCATTATTTGAATCCCCGGAATGTCGGGGAGGTGCAAAATCCTGACGGTATTGGTGAAGTAGGTAATATTACCTGCGGCGATGCATTGAAACTGACATTCAAACTGGATAAAGACGGCAGAATTCAAGAGATCAAATTCAAGACATTCGGCTGCGGCAGTGCGATTGCTTCTGCAAGCGTTTTGACCGAGTTGGCCAGGGGCAAAACAGTTGCGGAGGCTGCAGCTATCACCAACAAGGAGATTGCCGAAGCTCTCGGGGGACTTCCCCGGGCAAAAATGCACTGCAGCGTAATGGGACAGGAGGCGCTTGAGGCCGCGATCGAGTATTACAGGACCGGCGGCAAAACGCGCGCGCCTAAAGAGAAAGACGGCACGATTGTCTGCACCTGTTTCAGTGTCACCGATCTGGAAATCGAACGTGCAATCAAAGAAAACAATCTGACAACGGTCGAGGATGTGACTAATTACACTAAAGCCGGCGGCGGCTGTGGCGGGTGCAAGCCGCAGATCGAAGAAATTATCGAGCGTGTCAACGGTGAGCCGGCCCATACCGCGCCGGAGGCGCCCCCGCGGCTGACAACAGTCCAGAAAATTGACAAAATCAGGCAGGTCATCGAGAAAGAGATCAAACCAACGCTTGTCAAGGACGGCGGGGACTGTGATCTTGTCGAGGTTGAAGGCAACAAAGTATATATCCAGTTCAAAGGCCATTGCGCGGGGTGCGCGTTTTCTTCGATGACTCTTAAATCGGTGGTGGAAAAGAAACTCAAAGAACGGGTGCTGCCCGACCTTTCGGTCGAGGAAGCATAGTTGCCGCCGCCTATTCGTACGGCCTGATCCCCAGATGTGTCATGGCTTCACCAACCGTATAAAACGAGCCGGTGCAGCATACCACGGGAATGTTTTTCTGCAAAGCTTCATCAATCGCCCCTGCAACGGTTTCCCGGACAACTACGGTCCCGTTCCATGAAGCAGGGACTGCTTTCTGTAAATCAGCCACGCTCGATGCCCGGCCTGTTTCCGGCCGGGTGAGGACCAGTGTGCCGGCAATACTGCAAACCGTCCCGATCATTTCCCGGATGTTCTTATCATGCAGTATGCCAACAACCACGCAAATGCCTTGTTTCCCGAACCGGGATTTCAGTGTCGCGACCAGTGCGCGGATTGCACCGGCATTATGAGCGGCATCAAAAACAATTGTGTGCGCGCCACGCTCGACAACCTGGAACCGTCCGGGAATAAACGTTTTCCGGAGCGCGGCCCCGGTCGACTCGATGTCGGTGTAATGGAGCAGCCGTGCTGTTTCCAGCGCGAGCAGTGCATTGTATTTCTGGTGTTCGCCGTAGAGCGGCAGTGAATATGTCGCGCCTTTCCAGGCAAACGACCGGTACGCTGCTGAACGCGGGGTTGCGGAAGCGGATGAAGGATCAACGGCGATTAACCGCGCGTTTTTTTCACTGCACACCGACTGGACGCGGCGGGAAATCTCCGGTATTTTCCGATCGAGGAAAACGACCGGTACGCCCTTTTTGACAATACCCAGCTTTTCGCCTGCAATCGACTCCAGGCTGTTGCCGAGAAATTCCTTATGGTCATAGTCGATTTCAGTAATAACCGAGACCTCGGGCCTGACAATATTCGTAGCGTCAAGCCTTCCGCCCATACCGACTTCAAACACCGCAAAATCGACTTTCTCCCGTCGAAAAAGCTCGAATGCAATCAGCGCTGCCATTTCAAAAAACGTCAAATTCAATCGCTCCGCAGCAGGCTCGATTGAGCGGTAGATATCGATCCAGGCATCGGCCTCAACCGGCAGGCCGTTTATCAGGAAGCGCTCCTCAAAACAGACCAGATGCGGTGAAAGAAACATCCCTGTTTTATTTCCCGAATGCCGCAAAATCGATTCGATAAACGAGCAGGTTGTTCCCTTGCCGTTAGTGCCGGCAACATGAATGCAGGGATAGTGG
>WJKA01000650.1 GCA_014729375.1 Chitinivibrionales bacterium | reverse complement strand
GTAGTGCTGTAGCGAAGCTGCAGGTCTTTAATTGACGGCAGCGCATTTCCCGAAAGAAAGATTCCCGAAAAAACATCCTGCCTGATCCGCTCCATCACTTTCAGCCAGGCCGCTGTCTGCACGGGTGTCTGCGCAGGAATTTTCTGTTCGATACGCTCAGCATGGGTTTTGCAATATTCTCTGCCGTGCTGAGTAACCGAAAACCGCCTTCCCCCATGACCGCTGAGCACTCCCTGGTGATGAAGGATCTTTACAGCTTTCCACATGGTCTGGAGCGATACCGATGCTTTCTCCGAGAGCTCACGCAGCGATGGCAGCATAGTTGCGTTTTCATCTGAACGAACCAGGTGGATAATAAATGCTGTTGCCTTTTCAACTGCCGGCTGATGCTTTGGTCGCACTGTATTTCCTTTTAGTTATGATTGTTTGAATATTTAACAACAATGTAAAAATAAATATACAAGATTAATCTTTAATTTGCTATTTTTCTATTTTAGGGACGGAGGCAAATATTATAGTATCGCTATAATAGAAAATTCGTCTCCGTCCCTAAAATAGAAAAACCCAATCTCCACTCCGCTGATTTGTCTCTTTTGTTCCACTTTAAGACAACAAATACAATTAATTCAACATGCAACTATACGCTATTATGGTAATATTTATCATTACTGCACAATACAATACAAATTCTAAAAGGGGGTCACAATGAATACCAACTCAGCAATTCGCTTTCTAATCTGCGTGTTTGCAGTTATCTTGTCAACTCAACCACTCTCTGCGCAAGTTTCCTTTTCAGGGACAGTACGTGATAAAAGCGGCACTGCGGTTGGCGGCGCTGGAGTTGTCCTGTTAAACACCAATCTCTCTGCTGTTTCCGACAATAGCGGCGCATTCACCATAGCCGGAACCGCCGTCGCGTCTTCACGGAAAATGGAAACAAACAACAGCCGCTCCCGCATGCAATTGTCATCAGGACAGATACAGTTTATCAATGCAGAAAGAGTACCGGTGCACCTTGCTGTTTTTGCCATAAACGGACGAAAGATTCTCGGGATTTCGGATAAATCTTCAACAATAAATCTTCCTGCAGCAGGCCTGAGCGGCTATTATGTCGTAACGCTTCACAAAGGAGATTTCCAGGCATCATACCCGGTCTCGATTATAAACGGAAAAATCATCAATTGCGGGACTGTCGTCATCGATCACAAATCCCGGGTCAATACGGCAGCACAGGCAGTATCGCTTGCTAAATCACCGGCAACAGTATCAATGCTCCATTACCTGGAGGCATCAAAACGGGGATATCTGACAGGTGCGACCGCGGTGAATGCCGTCACTGCATCGAATATCGAGCTGATTCTTTACAAAGAGGATGCTTTTGCCGATGGACCTGCATATAGAAATCCTGCACTCCCGATCGAGCAGCGGGTCGATGATCTCATCTCCCGGATGAGCAAGGATGAAATCAGGGACCAGCTTCAGACCAACACGCATGCCATTGCTCATCTTGATGTTCCCAAATACAACTACTGGAGCGAGGCGCTCCACGGCCTGGCGAGAGCGGGTGAGGCGACCGTTTTCCCCCAGGTATCGGGGCTGGCATCAACATGGAATCCCGATCTTATCCACCAGATGGGCATTGTCATCTCCGATGAAGCCCGGGCGCATTTTCATATCTGCCAGTATACCAGCGAGGATGATGTCTGCTGCCATTTGACCATGTTTTCCCCGAACATGGACCTGTGCCGCGACCCGCGGTTCGGGCGGGCCCAGGAGACTTACGGCGAAGACCCCTATCTGGCATCTCAGATGGGTGTCGAGTATGTAAAAAGCATTCAAGGGAACCATCCCCGGTATCTCAAACTGGTGGCAACGCCAAAACATTTTGCAGTCCACAGCGGCCATGTGGGCGACCGCCGGGAGTTTGAAGCTGTCTTTACCGAGCGGGATCTGCGCCAGACGTATCTTCCCACATTCAAAGCCTGCGTTCAGGAAGCCGATGCTGAATCCATTATGTGCTGCTTTTATCACGCCTGGGGTAATCACCAGTGCAAAAGCAAAAAGCTGCTCACCGATATTCTTCGGACCGAATGGGGGTTTGACGGTTATGTTGTTTCCGATTGTGTCACCGAATTCGATATCGAGGCCGGGACCGATCTGGTCTGCTATTCGGGCAGCCATCCGTCAACAACCGCCGACGACCTCCTGAAAACCGCGCTCAAAAGAATTCTTATCACCCGGTACAGGCTGGGGCTGTTCGATCCACTCGAGATGTGCCCGTATAATCATATACCGTATCAGGTAAACGAGTCGGAACCGTACACCGCACTTGCGTTGAAAGCAGCTCAGGAATCGATTGTGCTTCTGAAAAACGAAAACAATATGCTTCCGTTAAGCAAAAATCTGAATAAAATCGCGGTAATCGGCCCCATGGCAAACGACCGGATGATCCTTCTGGGCAACTATTTCGGGTGGTCCTCAAATTATGAACCCATTCTTCAGGGCCTGAAAAACAAGCTGCCGGGCGCAACAATCGAGCATGAGAAAGGATGCGGTTTGATCGACACCTCGACCGCTGGTTTTGCCGCGGCAAAAACACTGGCACAGAACTCGGATATCGCCATTGTGGTTTCAGGACTCTCTTCCGAGGCGGCAAAAGTGGTCGGCGATCCGGTCATCGAAGGTGAATATGACGATCGCGAAACACTGGAGCTTCCGGGAGTGCAGGAAGAATTGCTTAAAGAGATCCATGCCACCGGCACTCCGGTTGTTCTTGTTTTGTTAAACGGCACCGCCATCGCAGTCAACTGGGCACAGGAGAACATCCCGGCAATTGTCGAAGCCTGGTATCCCGGTGAAGAGGGCGGGAATGCCGTTGCCGATGTCCTGTTCGGCGATTACAATCCAGGCGGCAAGCTTCCCGTGACATTCTATAAATCCCATACCGACCTTCCCGACTACGGCAATTACGATATGGAAGCCGGCAACGGGAGGACATACCGGTATTTTGCGGGCGAGCCACTCTATCCGTTCGGATATGGTCTGAGCTACACAACCTTTGCATACAGTAATCTCCGCATCTCCCCCGCATCACCATCACCAGCAGACACTCTCACGATTGCGGTCGATGTTGAAAACACCGGGCAGCGTGCAGGCGATGAAATCGTGCAACTCTATATCAGCGATCGTGCGGCAACGTTGTCGGTCCCGATCAGAGAGCTTGAAGGCTTTGAGCGGATCCATTGTGCCCCGGGCGAAAAAAGGACCGTAACATTTACTGTGACGCCGTATC
>WJKA01000649.1 GCA_014729375.1 Chitinivibrionales bacterium | reverse complement strand
GGGAACTCCTTCTTGACAGGGAGGCGCCGAAACTAGTGGCGGAAATCAAAGACCGGACCCTGAGAAAAAATGCCGTTTCGGAAATCAAAAAAGTCAGGAATGACTGGGTTGATATTTTTTCCCGCCTCATCCGTACCGAAAGTGATAATCAGATACTTACTGTTCTCTATGATTCTCTTCATCAAGCCGGGGCAATCGAGCCGATAATTTTGAGCGTGATTGCAGACCCGGAATCCGCGCAGGGATTCTATCTGTGGATTTGCCGTCATATTCTCTCCCGCGCCGAGCTTGAAGAAAAACTCGACTATACCTTTGCGCAAAAGTTGATTGGAACGCTGAACAACTCCTCATTTAAATCCCACCATGCATCGCTGCGCAAGCTTTTTGATCCGGGCGCATTAATCGACAAAGCAATCCGGAAATTCAGCAGGGATGATGCAAAAAGCTTTGTATCGCTGCTTGACCGATCCGGCTCGCTTGAAGCGTATCGCAAGGATGACCTCCGAAATGAAATCATGCGACTGTTCCCGGATTTTAATGAAGAAAAAAAGGAGTACTTTTATGCGACTGCAGAGATGCTTGAGCAGAAACGCAAAGAATTCGAGCACTTGACCAAAGTTGACATACCAGAGAACACTGAACAGCTCCGCATAGCAAAAGAACAGGGGGACCTCCGGGAAAATTTCGAATACAAGGCCGCGCGCATGCGCCAGGAAATGCTGTCTTCACGCGCAAAAACCCTGCATGATCAGCTCAGTATGTCAAAAATTATCGATCCCCGTGCAGTCGATGCCTCCACCATCAATATCGGCACCAAAGTTTTCCTGGGCCCGGCAGGCAGCGGCAGCGGCGAGTCTCAAACAATTACGATCCTCGGCGCCTGGGAATCAGATCCGTCAAAACACATCTACTCACACCTTGCGCCTGCGGCACGTGCCCTGCTGGGAAAAAAAGTGAGCGACCGCGTGGAATTTAATGAATGTGAATTTATCGTTGAAAAAATTGCAGTCTGGAACCAATAGCAGAAACAGGTCATGGCACAAAAACAAACAGTAGCGGTCCTAGGGGCCAGCAACAAGCCCGATCGCTATTCAAACAAAGCATTACGCATGCTGGTTGAATACGGCCATGAGGTCATTCCCGTTCATCCGGCAATCCATGCAATTGAGGGTATACCTACGGTTTCCGATTTAAGTGCAATCGGTCAATCTGTTGATACGCTGACGCTGTATGTCGGCCCAGCGCGCAGTGAGCCGATTGTCGATTCGATGATTGCGCTGAAACCAAGTCGCGTAATCATGAATCCGGGAACCGAATCCGACAGTGTCGAACAGAAATTAACTGAGGCTGGAATTCCGGTAATAAAAGCATGTACGATGGTGCTTTTGCGGACAGAACAATTTTCAAATTAAGGAACAGAACAATTCTATCGTTTTACCCCGATTTTTATTTTCTGGGTTGTTTTTGAATCGTTTTTATCAACAGCCTCTACATACATCATGTAGGTACCGCTGGCCACTGCACGATTATTCTTATTCCGCCCGTTCCATTTTATAAAATACCATGAAGCAAATTCAGTCTGGCCTAAATTAATATTTTCACCTTGTCTGATCTCGATATTGATATTATCGCCCTGCTCCTGCACTTGTGCATCGTATTCACCTCTGGCCAGATGATTGCCGATGGGATCATAAATATCAACGCTCACGCTTCTGGCTTCAGCGCCTGCTTTGAGTGATTTTAAAATTACCATCGCGCCTTCATCATGCGGCCCCCAGTTACCGAAAGTAAGTTCCTCAGACTTTTTATCCGGTGACAGCTTGATTGCTGCCAGTTCAAATTTAAATTCGGGATTAATAACGACAAGCTCTGTCTTGCGGCTTTGCAGAGCCTCCTGCGTATTCTGGCCATCACCCACCCGGCCGGAATATATCCATGTTGAGTCGCCGTTTTTCGCGTAAATCACCACCGTACCGAACTCGGGCTTTACTTCACTGATCCTGAAAGAATGGTTTGCGCCGCTGGATTCAAGGACCTCTTCAACAACCATTAAATAGCCAATATCGTCATCCTGCAAAAATTTAAACGGCTCAGTATTGGTAACAGCAGGTATCGATTCCGAAAAGACAACATCAAGCCTGTTGCCGTTATCAGAAAGCGAATACGGTTTATACGTTGCGCCGACCAGTACCGGCGCCATGCTGTCGGCTATTGCATAGGTACCGCCGGGCACGAAATTATCATATGAAGGCTTAATCAGGTACTCGTCGATATGAAGCGTATCTTTGCCGGGATCGATACCGGTATTGATTGTCGCTTTTGTTTTGTCCTGCGTCACTTCGATAATAAATCCGTTATTCATTGACGTAATTGTATCCACACTGAGATACCGGTGTGCAGGAAGATCACTGCTGGTAATTCTGTTTTGAAGCGATTCTATTTCCGCAGTAGCAACAGCTTCATCAAGATAAACTTTTATTTCATCGATGTATCCGTCAGCATCCGCATCGAAATACGCAGGCTGCACCGGGGAGAGCTTGATGCATTCGTACAGTAAGCCGCTGGCCGGATCGAAATTTTGCAGGCTGACACTCGAGCTTTGCCGCACAGTAAAAGTAGCCGAAATCGTGGTATCGCCGTTATCGGGCGCGCCGGTCTGGGAATAGCTGTAATCCCAGGTAAGACTCACCGAAACTTCGAGATCGGATGTCGACAGCGGGAGTGCCGAGGGGAAAACAAAATTGGTATCGGTAGTGGCTGCTGCACTCTGGCCAGAAAGCGTTCCTGTCGATGGCGTGACATCGGCCAGAATCTCCTCTTCAACAACAATGCTCTGCATGCGCGAGAGCAAATCGCTGTCAGGATCGGTTATTGCAGAGATGCTGCTCTTTTCGTTTGTAGTGGAATAGTTATTGGTCTGGATATTTTCCGTCATATTCACAAGCCGGGCAGGCGCCTCAGTGCAGTTCTCACAAATATAGAATGTATAGGTAGTCGGAACACCTTCGCCGGCAACGTAATTATAGAGACTATCTAAGCGTTCGGTATTAACATCCCGCGCATCGCCATCTGAAATAAAAACAACAAACTGCCGTCGTTTATCAGTCGGTGAATTCTTGAATGCATCCTTCGCAGCTTCAAAACCGAGACTGATATCCGTACCATTGGTACTTCCCCCCGAACGCTCCTTGTCTTCAGAGGTTTTCGTATCGAGACGGACCACTCCATAGCGGTCGGTATAGGTATTCAGCCATTTCTTGATGTTCTGTGCTGCAGTGCTGTCATTGCCCAGTGTTGAATCAAGCGGCATGAGTGGAATGTAGGCATCACTGTATTCATAGTCTCCGATTTTTGAGAAAAATACCGGATCATCATTGATATGCCATGCCAGTCTGTCGGAAAAAACCGCCGCGCCCACTCTGATATAGGGATATGACGAGTACATTTCATCGAGAAACTGCTTGGTGACCTCATACCGTGAACCATTGGGATCATTCTGGGCCATGCTCCCGGATTCATCGATAATAAAAAAGATCGACGCTGTGTCCTGAAAAGATCCCTGAAAACCGACTTCCGGAAGACATGCTTTGACATCGCGGGAAATCTCGGTGATTTCCACGGGGACCTCGATGGTTTTCCCTTCAAGATTTCCCAGATTACATGCGTCGATACGCAAATAGCAGGTGCTGTCTGCAGCATGAATGCCAGTGCATACCGCGGCAAATGCAAAAATTCCCATTAGCCTTTTCATCATTTCCATGTCTCCTCCAAAGGTAAAAAACCCGCGGAGTACGCCTTTATCCGCCGCAGGCAATGCAGGGCACTCACTATTACTGATCAGGCCACTGCTTTACAGCAATCGATTGCCGGTCTGTCTCTATATCACCATCTATATCCTTAAGAAACATGTAGGCGACATAGGTCCCGCTGGCAACCTGTCTTCCGTTTCTGTTCAGCCCCGTCCAGGCCGTATAATATTTATCGCTTTTGTCGGGATGTTTGCCAAATTTCAATTTTTCAACGACAACATTTCCAACCGCATCATAGATGGTAATATATGATTCATCAGTAAGAACTTTTTTGGAAATGACCTGCACAAACGTGCCTTTTTTCATATCTTTTACCCTGGAATCCGTGCTAGTGCTCAGCGCGCGCTGCACTGTTGAAGGAATCTCAGTGACATTTGGCGTGAAAGGACTTTGTATTGCCGGAACAGGCTTGAGGTCGACGCCCCAGTTGACCGGCGCGTCATTACCAGGCGGAAGATGATCAAGTGTATCAGATACGTAGGGAGTTCCCCGGATAAGTGACAATGTGTCCTTTCCCGGCTCTATGTTCATGTTGTCAAGCTGGTCGTATGGAATCGAAAGATACGCATATTGCACTGAGTCGTCCGACTCCGGCACGGTAATTGTAATGCCGGAAATATCGACAGTCGAACCGTCCGGTTTGCGCAAAGTAAATATCTCATCAATCGGTATGCCCGAAGACGTATCATTCCACTTGACCGGCTCGTTAAACCGAACGACCATTATATCGTTGTTTTCTGTCTGAGCGAGCGGTTCGTTCCCCGGATAGTACAGGACCTGGTTGACCGATGGTCCCGGGTCATAGCGAAGGATCAGGTCCGCGCCCGCGTTATCGGTACGATCGGTACTGATCTCCACACTCACCGATGCCGAAAGGGTTGCGATATTTCCACCAACCACATCGATGATTTTTGCCTCGGCAGATTGATTGCTCCTGTTGATATCAGCGCTGCTTTCAACAAATTTGAACGGGATTGTCGCCGTAAATCTGGAATCGCTCTCTCTGGAAGCTGTGAGTACCGCAGTATCGCCCCCCTCATCAATTTCAAAAGTCAACGTAATCTCATCTGTTGTCGCCTCGGAAATCACTACCGCAATAAACGATGAATCGTTCGGCCAGATGACCTCCGTGACAGCCTGGGTCGGCGCGGAAGGTAGGGCAAAATAAACATAGGTGCCGACCTGGAGCTGCACGCCTTTTTCCGAGGGCGTGTTTCCGGCAAGGTCCCTGTACGGCCCGCCACTGTTCAGGTAGATATAATTGCCTGCTTGCAAATCGGTCCCCTTTGGAACGGCAAGAGTGTACGTCTTCCCGTCGGGGCTCAGCGAAATCTGGGTAACATTAGTCAGATTCTGCGCATTTGAGTAGCTGTCTTCGGTATTATATTTCAACAGTTGTTTCCAGGGCTCGTCACCCGTTGCGTTGAGTACCTCTGAAACGACAAGCACCAGCGTATCCGGGTCCGATCCTGCGGCCGACGATGTTCTGAGTGTTGCGCTGACCGGAATCGGCTTAATACCGTCCCTGATTTTAATAGTGTTTTGCAGCACTGTAATGCCCGCCTCCGGGTTAATATGCGCATAGGGAGTGTCCACACCTGAGGGAATTCCGGTCAGGTTTGCCCCGAATTCTTCAGAAAATGTATACGCGACAATAGAATCTGAGATTTTTGTTGCCGTCGGATTCTCGCGCTTGTATTCATCACCCTCACGGTTCCAGTATGCATAATCAACGGGAAAGGTTGACTCTATGGCCCGATTGTAAAAAATCACCAGCGAATCAGCCCTCCCGTTACCGTCACTGTCAAATAT
>WJKA01000648.1 GCA_014729375.1 Chitinivibrionales bacterium | reverse complement strand
GATATAGCAGATAAACCCGGGCTTCTTCAGAACCGGAATACCCAAACTGATCCTTTTTCCCAGTCCAACGCGGCCAGAGAACAGGAACGGGAAAATATTGCCGGCCTTCTTGCCGCTAATTTCAAGCGGGCACAGGAAGCGTCCCGGGTGATTGAAGAATATATCAAGTTAACCGACAACGCAGATGCCTCGAACATTGCAAAAAACATCCGCTTTTCACTATATTCGCTTGAAAAAGATTTCAGAGAGAATTGCTTTGGCTGAAAAGAAAAAAAAGCAGGGAACAGAAAAAACCACGGCCGGTGAGGGGCATAATGTCGGCAGGGAAATATGGGGCCTTGTTTTCCTGGCACTCGGCATGCTTGTGCTGACCTCCCTGATTTCATACTTCGTGCAGCGCGGAGACAATATTCTGGGGCCGCTGGGAAAATATCTTGCCGAAGGGCTTGTGTATATTTTCGGAAACACTCCTTCCTTTTTCTTTCCTTTGTCAATTTTTATTCTCGGATGGTCCCAGATAAAAGGTTCCGGATTCAATGCCCGAATTCTGGGGTACGCCTCACTCTTTACACTGGAAATATGTGTCCTTCTTGCCATACCTGCGATCCCGGTAACAAGCTTCCGGTCAAATCTCATCGGTAAAGCGACTGTATATCTTGTCTATACTCCGCGGATTTTCGGCACCCACTGGTTCGGCCCTTATTTTCTCACCGGCATTGCAATTATTATCACCGTACTTGCCGCTTTCCGGATCAATATCTACCCTCTTCTAATAAAAACGGGGACTTTTTTAAAACAGCATGCATTCCGGCTGGTGAATACACTAAAATCCCGGCCGCAGAATATCCTCTCCAATGCACAAACCGCCCCCTCTGGGGGCCCGGAAACCGCCCGAAACAACGCAGATGCCTCCGCAACAAAATCGAAGCCGAATGAGCCGCAAAAAGAAGAGGCTGCCGATCAGGCCGCTCAACAACGCCTCGATGAAGAGCTTGCTGAATTCAGGGCAAAGAAAAACGAGCCGTTTCAAATTACTACCGGTGAATCCCCTCCGGACAGTGCCCATGAAAACGGCGCCGGTTCTGAGGAGCCCGATGCAGAGCTGGAGGAAACGACATACTCCGATGAAGAACTGAGTGAAACCGCCGAACCGGAAGTAAATCTTGGGGATGATGAGCAAAGTACCGGGGAAATAGATGAGGATTCGCTGGAAGATGTTCCTGACGGCTACTTTAAAGTTCCGGCAAAAGAAAAAAGCCCTCCCAGAAAAACATCAAAACCCTATGAAATTCCCTCACCCGATGTTTTAAGCGATCCACCCCAGTACTCGAGTTTTATTGACAGGGAGGCTATTGAAGGCAATTCGCACACGCTGGAAAAAACACTTAATAATTTTGGTATTGAAGGCAAAGTGGTTAATGTGAGCCCCGGCCCGGTTATTACCCGTTACGAAATGGCGCTTGCACCGGGAATCAAAGTCAGCAAAATAGTTAATCTTCAGGATGACATTGCCATGGCGGTGGGAGGCCAGAAAATACGGATCCAGGCGCCTATTCCCGGAAAGGCGGCGATCGGCATTGAATTGCCAAACACCAATCGGCAGACGGTTTATTTCAAGCACATACTCTCATCTGATGCGTTCCGGAATGCGCGGGCAAAACTTCCATTGATCGTCGGAAGAAATATCTCGGGAAATCCATTCGTGACCGATATTACAAAAATGCCGCACCTGCTGATTGCCGGTCAGACCGGTTCGGGAAAGAGCGTGTGTATCAATTCTTTTCTCTGCAGCCTCCTAATGACAAAGAAACCCGAAGAGCTTCGAATGATTCTTATCGATCCGAAAAAAGTCGAGTTATCCTATTATTCGGGGATCCCGCACCTTCTGGCGCCGGTGGTGACTGAGTCCAAAGAAGCCGTCAAAGCACTTCACTGGGGACAAATCGAGATGGACAGACGGTACCGGATGCTGGCAAAAGTCGGTGCGCGAAATATCGAATCATTCAACAGCAAGGTAAGCGGAGGGAAAATAAAAGAAGATGCAATCCCCGGCTGGGACAATAAACCGCTTCCTTTCATCGTTATTGTAGTAGACGAGCTTGCCGATTTGATGATAACCGCTTCAAAGGATGTTGAGGCGAACATTCAGAGAATAGCCCAGCTTGCCCGTGCTGTTGGAATTCATTTGATTATTGCAACCCAGCGGCCGTCAGTTGATATTATCACCGGGCCGATAAAGGCAAATTTGACATCACGAATAGCTTTTCGCACTATTCAGGCAACCGATTCCCGCACAATTCTGGGGCATATCGGCTCCGAGAAATTGCTTGGACTGGGCGACATGCTGTTTTTACGAAGCGGTGCACCCGATATAGAGCGATATCATGGAGCATTCATTTCAGAAGAGGATGTAGAATCGATTGTGGCTGCAATCAAACAGCAGGGAGTTGAAATCGAGCGAATAGAAAGCTTTGAAGAAGCGACCGGCGGAAGCAGCAATCAGAACGAGGGGTGCGGGGATGATGAAGAGCGGGATGAGCTTTTCCAAGATGCTGCTGAAATGGTTGTTACCATGGGGCAGGGATCTACATCAATGCTTCAGCGAAGGATGAAAATCGGGTACGCCCGCGCAGGACGGCTTATGGATGAGCTTGAAAGGGCGGGAATAGTCGGGCCGTCTGAAGGGAGCAAGGTCCGGGAAGTGCTGATCAAGCCACAGGAGCTTTCCGAGCATTTAGCAGGTATATAGAGCGTAGCTGCTCAGAAAAGTTTTTTCGGAATGGAGTGTCCGCCCTGTCACGTCGACTTGTAGGGTCGAGGTTGAAGACGAAGGCTTAAGTCCTGCCAAGGCGAACACTCCGATACTCCGTTCACAATCGATGAAAATTAAATTTGAACAGGTACTATTCAGGTATATTTCATACTAAGGAGTTGATCGTGCGACAGTGTAAAAAAAGATATATTCTCTCTCTCCTTGTATTGTCGGTTTTTTTTTGTATCAATGCTCAGGATGAGCCCCCTGTCATGAATAAGGTCAGACAAAGATACAGCGCGGACAAGACCCTGCAGACAGCCTTTGAACTTACCATATACTGGAAAATCAGAGAAAAAGAAGAAAAAAAACGCGGGCATCTTTTTCTTGCGCCGGGAGATAAGTTCCGTGTTGAACTGGGCAATGCCGTTTGGGTATGTGACGGCCGTACCTGGTGGCAATACAGCAAGCACACCGGGCAGGTGATTATAAAATATTTGCTCGATGTTGAC
This sequence comes from Chitinivibrionales bacterium, assembly GCA_014729375.1. Taxonomy (GTDB): domain Bacteria; phylum Fibrobacterota; class Chitinivibrionia; order Chitinivibrionales; family WJKA01; genus WJKA01. Next base: position 314 of record WJKA01000648.1, on the reverse strand, counting down.
TTATCGCACCACCCTACCCGTATTCTGGCAGCCCATTTGAACGAGAGAAAATTTGTCCTCAAGCAAGAAAACGACCCATACACTGTTGTGGATGCGGTAATCGATCCGTCAAATGAAAAATCTCATGCATCAACGATTCGCTTGTGGATTGACGGTAAAAGTGGTATTATACATAAACTGATGGTTGTCGATGATAAAGGCAACACAAGCACCTATACTTTCAAAAAGACCAGACTGGGTGAGCAAATTCCAGAGGAGATGTTCCAATTTGAAATCCCCGATGATGCAAAAGTCCTCGACATGCGCGAATAGGT
>WJKA01000647.1 GCA_014729375.1 Chitinivibrionales bacterium | reverse complement strand
CTATTTGCAGATCGACGGGGAGAAATCTGGTGAATGGCAGGTTCGGTTTCTATGTTTCAAGCATCGGAGTTATTATTTTAAATTCGGCAGTTGAATCGTGGCGATCTTCACAAGCTCGTCTATCTTTGTCAAAATTCTCGATGTGCCTCCCCGGTCACACCTGCCCGTAGCCGGCGTCGGAAGAGACAGGCGGTTTTCGCAAGCCTGTCTGACGCAATAGCGTACACATCTTATCCACATTCAACTGCGGAATTCAGGATTATTTTGCGTGGTCTGCAGAATGGCGCCAAGAAATCAACGAGCCTGGCCTGTTCTGGCTGGGCGACGGTTTGTTTTTCTGTGACGTTCAACAGGCATGTATATGCCCAGTTGGTGCATTTTTCGATACAATGAACTGCGATGGATGCCAAGCTGTTTCGCAGTTTTCTGACGGTCCCAATTATTACTTTTAAGTGCGTTTGTTATGAACGCTGCCTCTATACTTTTCAATGATTTTTCGCCTGTATACGTGGCTGGTTGCATAGTGTGTTCGCAGAGGTTTTGGGGGAGATGACGCGGTTCAATATAGCCCCTGTGACACAGCACAAATGCGCGTTCAATGAGATTTTCAAGTTCACGAATATTGCCGGGATAATCGTAGGCCATAAGGCATGCCATCGCCTCTTCATCCACCCCACGGACTCGCTTTTTTTGAAGTTTGTTGAGTCGGTCGACAAAGCAATCGAGGAGAAGAGGAATGTCTTCGCGCCTTTCCCTCAGTGGAGGGAGCGTTATTGAAATGACATTGAGCCGATAAAAAAGGTCTCTTCTGAACAAACCATTTTCCACCATGGTGAGCAAATTTTTATTTGATGCGGTAATTATCCGCACATCGGCATATTCGCTTTGGGTGCTTCCAAGCGGTTCATACACTTTTTCCTGAATTGCCCGCAGCAGCTTCACTTGCATTGCAGGAGATGTGTCTCCAATTTCATCGAGAAAGAGCACACCGCCTTCGGCAAGTGCAAAGCGTCCCGCTTTATCCTTTTTTGCGTCGGTGAAAGCTCCGGCTTTATAGCCGAACAATTCGGATTCGAGAAGGTTATCGGGCAACGCACCGCAGTTCACCGAGATGAACGGTTTGTTTTTTCGGGCGCTCAAACCATGTATCGCGGCCGCGACAAGGCCTTTGCCGGTTCCACTCTCTCCCTGAAGCAAGACAGTACTGCTGCTTTCAGCTATCATGGGCAGCGTATCGATGATTTTCTGCAGGGCCGGATTTATCGTAATGATATTGTATCGCCTGTATGCGGAGAAGCGCGAACGCAAACGGGTGTCTTCGAAAGATATGTCCCTGAATGTCTCTATTGCTTCGGTTATTTCACCGTGGGAATCATGCAAAACCGTTGTACTGATGGAAATCGTTTTCTGGGAACCTTTCGCGCTCACAATAGTAACCGGTCGTTCCGAAAACAACTCACCGGTAGTGAATGCTTTTCGAAGAGGGCAGTCATTGCCGCAGCAGTCAGCGCGAAGTACCTCCCAGCAAGATCGCCCAATCGCATGTTGCTTTGACGTTTCGGTGATTGTTTCAGCTGCATGATTGAAAAAGGTAATTTTGTTGTTCTTATCAACAACAAAAACTCCCTCTTGAACCGTATCCAGAAGCTTTAAAAGTTTTTCCTGACTCCATGCATATGCTCCTTGATAATCATGCATCAGCATGCCGCCGGTTCCTTCTTATTGCTGTTGATAGCAAAGCTACCGTTTCAGGTGTGTTGCCCACCATAAACCGATTTATGTATTGTACCTTTACAAAACCTCCATTATGTTCAATAATTATGCCAACTCGTATTTCGAAATAACGCTTTAATAATGGTAAATTTATAGATTTAAGTAAGGGGGTGTCTCATTTGTGCTACACAGAATTATCTGCAGTGTTTCAGTAATGCAACATGGGGATAGTGAAGGATTGTCGTATGGTATTATCAATCCCTGTAAATAATAGTACTGAGTGGGGATTTTTGGGTTTTTTGACGCAAAAAAGGCCAACGGATAGGGCAATGCATGTTTCCTTTGAACGGTTTGTGCACGCTTCTTGCAATATAAGTTTCAATGCAGATTCCCTGCTTTAATCAAGTATCAGGGTGGTGGGATTAATGAGACTCGTGGTACCGGTGTCCGGAACAAGCGTTGCTACCGTATTCGATTTTGCACATACGCTGATGGTAGTGGATATTATGAGCATGTCGGTGTCGGAGAAACAAATTTTGTCTCTTCCGCAATCCCTTCCATCAATTGCGGTCGGTAAATTGAGGGAACTGAAAGCCAATACGCTTATTTGCGGAGCAATATCAAATGCCCTTGCAGCAATGGTATGGCACTCAGGTATCGAGGTAGTATCCGGGATTACCGGGGAAGTGGATTCTGTTGTTATGGCATATATGCAGGGCCGGCTTGCGCAGCCGCAGTATTTGCTTCCGGGGGCAGGTCCGGGTGGTCGATGCGGATGGTGGAGGGGGTGCGGTCGAAGATTTCGAGGCGGACGCAGCAGTTTTGGAGCAAGCAGAAGGGGGTGAATCATGATAAAAGCTTACATGTGGGAAAATGGCGAATTTGAGCATTCTTAAAAAACACAGCAGGAATCTGGTGAAGCCGATATAGAAATTGCAGCCGTGCCATTCGTTGCCTTAAAAAAATGCAAAATGTGATGTGTAAACAACATGAGAATCGAAGTGCAACCTTTAAAAGAAAAATCGTACACAAAAATAACTTGAAAGGAGGCTGATATGCCTTGGGGAAATGGAACAGGGCCCGCCGGAATGGGGCCTATGACTGGAAGAGCAGCGGGATATTGCGCGGGATATGGTGTTCCGGGGTACGCGAATCCTGCAAGCGGACGCGGATATGGGTTTGGATTCGGCCGTGGCGGCGGCTGGGGACGCCGTAATTGGTATTATGCCACGGGCCTTACAGGGTGGCAACGCTCCGGTTACGGGTATCCAGTTGCTGCCGGATATCCATATGTAGCATCCAACGCAGGTGTACCGTACGCACCGACAAAGGAGCAGCAGACGGACATGCTCAAGGGCCAGGCTGAGTATCTTGAAGATCAGTTGGCTGGTATCAAGAAACGACTGGAGGAACTTGAGAAAGAGAAAAAGTAACGCACCGGAATCCAGCAAGCTGGCGCGATACAGGGGCGGACGAAACTTCTCTCCGCCCCTTGTTTTTCTGCGTGCGCAATCATCTTGAAAGAAGAGGTGATAGTGAAGATCGCGCTTACCGTAAGCGAAGCGAATCTGGACAGCAGGATTGAAGCCGGATTCGGGAGGTGCCCGTATTTTATAATTGTTGATCCTGACACAATGAAATTTGAAGCATTGGAGAATCCAAACAGTGCCCTTGGCGGCGGAGGCGGGATACTATCGGCGCAATTGCTGTTGCTAAAGGAAATTGGTTTCGTGTTTATCGGCAATTGTGGACCGAATGCATTTTACGTTTTCAGCGGCAAGCACACACAATGTCGCAAGTCATTTCGGCATGGGAACATCAACATCATCACCAGAACAACTCGGTAACATAACAGGAGGCAATATGAATGCTGGAAGTGGATTTGGCATGGGGCGCGGCGGTGGCCGTGGTATGGGACGAGGTATGGGATCCGGAATGGGGGACACTATGCCGCCGAATTTTGCGCAGCAGTATTCTGACATACCCGCAGAGGGGCAGGTCCCGGTAAATGAACAACGGGAAATTGACATGCTGCAAGAGCAATCAGAAGCTCTGCAGGCTCAGATCGCCCAGGTAAATGCGCGACTTCAACAACTGCAGCAGGGCACTGCCTCAACCGGCCTGATTGCAGTTGTGGCCACGGACAGGTGCACAGGATGTGGTCGGTGTGTCTCCGTGTGTCCAACCTCGGCAATTGTGCTCGAGGATAGAGTTGCGAAAATTGATCAAAATCGGTGCACCGGATGCGGGCAGTGTGTAAGTGTGTGCCCGCAGAAAGGTATTATGCTGAGCGCTCGATGACGGCGCATGTTTTCTTTGTTCATCGACAGGTCTTTTTTCTCGCTGATTTCTGTGAATTGGAGAAGGCGCGCCGGATTTCAAACATTGCCTGGCGTGTCGCGTGGATTATTGGAGAGATCAAGGGCACAGCGGTTGTCAACGCCGCGGTTGTCAGAAATATGAAAACTGGTGAACAGGGTGTTACTCAGTGGGCTGGGTATCGATATATTCGCAGTGGAGTCGTTTGGCAACTGATTGGGTCCTGATCTTCCCGAACACCTTAAGCCAACAGGAGTTTCTGAAGGATTTTTCGCGCAATTTAACAATTACCAACTAGGAAAAGTCAATGCAGGAAATAAAGGTAACCTTTCTGCCGCTGAACAAGAGCGTCTTTGTGCTCCACCAAACAACCATTCTTGAGGCG
>WJKA01000646.1 GCA_014729375.1 Chitinivibrionales bacterium | reverse complement strand
TGTAAAATCTGGAGCAGGCGGGCGGCCTGGTGCGCCGCTCTGCTGTGTAGTATTCTGCCGGGGATGACCCATGCACAGAACGATGAAAGCGGCGGTCCCGATGCGCAGGGGATCGAGGCACCCGTTATCGCGGAGTGGAAATGGCATAATGCCGATGTGCGGTCGGTATTCAAGCAATTATCCACAATAAGCGGAGTGGATATTGTCATGGCCGATGATGTCACCGGTAAAATATCCCTGACAGTGACAAATAAAACATGGAAAGATGTTTTCAGCATTATCTGCAAAATCCGGAATCTTGCCGCGATAAAGGAAGACGGGTATCTTTACGTTCTGTCGCAGGATGAATATCAGAAGCAGCGACTGGCGGAAGCATCGAATGCTCAGGCAGCCGAACAGGTGGCACCGCTGACCCGTGAAGTAGTCAGGCTTGACAACATGACTGCCGAAGAAATGGCGACCTCGGCGCAGGAACTGCTGTCCTCACGAGGTAAAATAACCGTTGTAAACCACAATAATTCTCTTATAGTTTATGATACTGAGGAAAATATCAGGCAGATTGCACAGATGATTGAAAAGCTCGATGTTGAAACCGAACAGATATCAATTTCAGCAAAGATTATCGAAGTAAGTTCCGGGGCCATGCAGAATATGGGAATACAATGGGGAGCATTCGGTGATGCCGGCGGTACGGAAATCAGCGCGGAACATCTTCCCGGCGAGAATCTTATTGTCAACGCACTCGACCGCCTCACCTACGGCGTTATTTCACAGGACCGTCTTGCAGTAACGCTGGAGTATCTTTTTGAAGACAACAGAGGCGAGATAGTCGCCCAGCCGCAGATAACAACCGTTGACAATAAAGAGGCCCGTCTGTTCATGGGACAACAGGTGCCGGTCAGGTATCTCGACGAAGCCGGAAATACGGTTATCCGGATGATTGACGCGGGTACCGAATTGATCGTTACGCCGCATGTTACCGGTGAAGGGCGCGTGCTGCTGAGTCTTGTGCCCAAAAAGAAATCCTATGAAGCCACCAACCAGGGGCCGATTATCAATGAACAGAGTGCATCGACAAATGTCGTTGTCAATGACGGCGAGACAGTAGTTATCGCAGGACTGACTTCCAATGAGCAGCAGGAGAGTGAAGGCGGTATTCCCGTGCTCAAGGATATACCGCTTATCGGCAATCTTTTCAAGCGGTCCCAGAAAACGAACTCAAAAAAAGACCTGATAATCTTTGTAACACCGTATATCATTCAGAAAAATATCGAATCAGTATCTGTTGAGGAAAATGCTGAAGCGATCGAGTAGCAATATTGTGATATAATTATAGATAAGTGTCGAGAGGATGAATTTTCAGGAGCATATTATGAAAAAATCCCTGTTTTATATTTTTGCTGCAGTACTGCTGGCGGGATGTACCGAAAACAAAATTACAATTGAGAATGATACCACAGAACAGGTATATTTCAATTTCAGAGCAAATACATATGCCGTGGCTGCAAATACAGTTCGCGAAGTTTCCGATGAAATTCCAAACGGCACGTATGCATACGGTTCAGGGCACAAACCCTCTACTTCAACCGGCATTCCAATCAATTCAGGCAGTGGGCTTTCGGGCACGATGACCTTTAACCGTCACAAAACCGAGCAGTATATTCTCTACTGGGCCAGTTTCGACAGTACTGAGTACACGGTGAATGCTGTAGTGAGCACATCGGACCCTCTGTCGACGGTTACCCAGGCACAATAGGTTCTTTTTGCCTGTCCCCCGGGGCATTTGATCCCTTTGTGTAAATTTTTGCCGGTTCCTTTCAGTCAAAAGATCAAAAAATATTTTTTCCTTGTTGACTTCAATGCGTATATGTAGTATACTAATTTAGATCGCTGTGCAAAATATAGTGTCTTTTGCTCATTTTTCCAGAATTATAACTCTTTTCGAAAAAAACCGGAGTCGTTGTACCTTTTTGCGGGAAGGATTGTGCGCCGATGATATCAACTATCAGAAAACGGGACGGGAAGCTTGTTGCGTATGACAGCTACAAGATAGCAAATGCTATTTTCAAGGCGGCTGAGGCAGTGGGGGGCAAGGATTTCGGCCTTGCATTATCACTTTCCAAGCGGATTGAAGAAATTATCAGCAAAAAGTTTCATTCGAACTCGATACCTGCGGTAGAAGAAATTCAGGATCTTGTAGAAAAGGTGCTTATTGAAAACGGCCATACCCGGGTGGCCAAGGCGTATATCCTTTACCGCGAGCAGCATCGTCGTATGCGGGAGGCACGTGATCTTGCTCTTGATATTTCCCGCACAATGGACGGATATTTAAAGCAGGAAGACTGGCGGGTCAATGAAAATTCCAATGTAAATTATTCTCTCGGCGGCCTTGTCCTTCATAACAGCGGCGCGATTACGGCCAACTACTGGCTTGAAAGCATTTATGACCGCGACATTTCAGAAGCCCACCGGAACGGGGAGATACACATTCACGATCTCTGTATGTTTTCGGGGTATTGTGCGGGATGGTCGCTTCGGCAGCTTATTTCCGAAGGTCTGGGAGGGGTGAAAAACAAGATTTCCTCGAGACCGCCCAGGCATCTTTCGACGCTTGTTCAGCAGATGGTGAATTTTTTAGGGATTCTTCAGAATGAATGGGCCGGCGCACAGGCCTTTTCTTCATTTGATACCTATCTTGCTCCATTCGTTAAAATTGATGAGCTTTCGTATGCCGAAGTAAAACAATGTATCCAATCGTTTATTTTCGGAGTAAATACTCCTTCACGCTGGGGGTCCCAGGCGCCGTTTACCAATATTACACTCGACTGGGTGGTCCCGGGTGATTTAAAAGACCAGCCCGCGATTGTGGGCGGCAAGCCGCTCGATATAACCTACAGTCAATGCCAGGCGGAAATGGATATGATCAACAAGGCGTTTCTGGAAGTTCTTATTTCGGGTGATGCGGAAGGACGGGGATTTTCATATCCGATTCCGACCTATAACATTACCGAAAATTTCAACTGGGACAGTGAAAACGCCAGGCTTTTATTCACCATGACCGGAAAATACGGAACTCCGTATTTCCAGAATTTTATCAATTCATCACTCAATCCCGGAGATGTTCGTTCGATGTGCTGCCGGCTGCAGCTTGATAAACGGGAGCTGCGAAACCGGGGCGGCGGCCTGTTCGGAGCAGATGAATTCACCGGTTCAATCGGCGTGGTAACCATTAATCTCCCCCGCATCGGGTATCTTTCGTCATCGCGGGAAGATTATTTCAGTCAGCTCGACCATTTCATGGACATTGCGAAAAATTCACTGCAGGTCAAACGGCGGGTCATAACCAATCTGATGAACAACGGGCTTTTTCCATACACCAGGCGCTACCTGCATCACTGGAACAATCATTTCTCAACCATCGGCCTTATCGGCATGAATGAATCAACACTCAATTTTATAGGCAAAGACCTTTCGGATCCGCACGCTCGTGAGTTTGCAATGGAAGTACTTGATCATATGCGCAATAAAATGATCAGCTACCAGGAAGAGACCGGGCATTTATACAATCTCGAGGCAACACCGGGGGAAGGGACATCGTACCGTCTGGCAAAAATCGACCACGAAAAATTCTCCAGGATGATTATTCCCGGCGGCGACAATCCGTATTATACGAATTCCACGCAGTTGCCGGTTGATGCAACCACCGATCTTTTTGATGCCCTGGACATGCAGAATGATATCCAGACAAAGTATACCGGCGGCACGGTTTTTCATGCGTTTCTGGGAGAATCCATTGATGATGTCTCAATTACGGGAAAGCTTGTCCGAAAAATTGCCGAGAATTATCGCATTCCCTATTTTACGCTTTCTCCTGTATTTTCTGTTTGTAAAAACCACGGCTATTTAAAAGGCGAGCACTTTGCCTGTCCGAGTTGCGGTGAAGAAACCGAAGTGTATTCGCGGATTGTAGGGTATTACCGGCCGGTGAAAAACTGGAACCGCGGAAAGAAATCGGAATACAAAGACCGGCAGAGTTACAGGCTGCAGTCTTCACCAGTACAGTCCGGATCTGCGCTGCATGCCCAGACTGCCGTTATCGCTGAAGAGTCCCCGCTATGCGAAGCATCCGAATCGGTGGCTGGCTGAAAAGCTCTTTCATTGATTTTCCGGGGTTAGTCGCTACTGTCCTTTTTTTCCCCGGATGCAATCTTTGTTGCGGATTCTGCCATAATCCACACCTGGTGAACGGCACTTCCGGTTTTCGCGTTACTGAAGAAGAGTTTCGGAGCTTTCTAAAAAAGAGAAAAGGGATTATTGACGGTGTTGTTCTGAGCGGTGGAGAACCGACAGTCCATTGTGAGGATGCATTGCTGGTAAGTTCTCTTGCCCGTAAAGAAGGGTGCAGGGTCAAGCTTGACACAAACGGCATGGAGCCCGGCGTTATCGAACGGCTTTCCCCCGATTACTGTGCGCTTGATGTTAAAACCCGCCCGGCGGATTACGGCACAAAACTGGGCGCATCGTATCCCGATGCCGCTGACCGTCTTGTACGCTCGATTGCTATTGCAAGGAAAATGGGGCCGTCGGCGGAAATCAGAGTAACTGCTGTGCCGGGTCTGATCAACCGGGAGATTGCCCGGGAAATCGGTAAGCTGTGCCGGGGTATCTACCGGATTTTTATCCAGCCGATGCACCGGAATTCTCCTTTGCTCGATCCATACTATGAAAAAGTGAAGCCGATTCCCCCCGCCGAGATCGAAGAGTTTCGCACAATTCTGGCGCGCTATGTGACTGAATGCGTTGTCCGGGGAGCGCAGTAGGCTGTTCTGGGATCAGCCGGTTTTCAGTGTCACACTTTTTCTTTTCTTTTTCGTCAGTACTTCAACCTGCCGAATACCTTCCGTGCCCAAATACTCGATGAGCTGGGGGAAAAGCTTGGCAACGTGGGAAGGGGAGTGTGCGTCGGAACCGATGGTAACAGCGACATTTTCTTCATTGATAGATTTTATCATATACGCAAATGGATCGCCTTGTCTGATCGTGTAAAGTTGCGACCAGAGGTAGCCGTTTGCGTTTATTTCAATGCAGCAATCGTTTTTTGCTGCACAGGAAACAGCATCGTGTATCATGGGATATACATCGATCGATTTTCGTTTCGGCCATTTTACATACCGCCAGATAAAATCCAGGTGGGCGAGCGAATTAAACAGTCCTGATTTAACACATTCGCATGCCTGAGTGAAATATGCAGCATACATCACGCTTGTGTCGTTCAGCGACGTTTCCGCCAGGTGACGCCAGCCGAATTCTGGGAGGCAGTGAATAGATCCCAAGATGAAATCGCAGGGGAATTTTTCGATCAACTGCCCGGCGATGTCTTCCGCACCGGCAATAAAGTCGACTTCCATGCCGATCTTTATCGCGATTCGGTCGTTGTAAACATCGCGCAATCCCGCAAGCTCCTCGAAGTACCGGCTGCAGGCTTTTTCATCCATACCCCAGTCCCAGTACCGGCGTTTCTGGGACCTGGAAAGGTAATATCGTCCGAGGTGATCTGCAAACCCTATTTCAGACAGGCCTGCGGCAATACCGGATTCGATGTAGTCGATAATTTTGCCCTGTGCATGACCGCAGTATGGCGTGTGAACGTGGTAATCGACAAGCACGTGTTTTCCTTGCAGTGGCCCGTTATACTTCTACCGATGCATCTGAAGC
>WJKA01000645.1 GCA_014729375.1 Chitinivibrionales bacterium | reverse complement strand
GGCAGCATAGTGGTTTCTGGAAGATCCTGAAAGCAGGTTCTCCACAGGGGGAAAAACCGAAATGCCAGGAGGTTGCACCGTAAATTATTCCGGTTTTCACGCCTGATGCGCGAGCAAGATGAGACAGGCCGCTGTCGTTGCCCAACGATAGACGGCATAACTTGAAAACCGGAATATTGCTTTCAACAGGCAATTCTCCGGCAAACGAAATACTCATCGGGCCAAGCCTGGATTTCAGCTTTGCCGCTTTTTCCTTTTCACCAGGACCACCCATTATAACAACCTGCCATCCGCTGGAAATAAATTGAGCGCCCACTTGTTCATACGATGCCACCGGCCATTCTTTATTTTTCCACGCGCCAAACGGCATGAGCGCCAGAACAGGTTTCCCGCTTCTGCGAATGCTATTCAATCTTTGATCTCTTTCAAATGAGTCATTTCTCCTTTCGATTACAGGCGATGGAAGCGGTCCGCAGGTTTTTTCAGAATATCCTGCTGCTCGGGCATACCGGCAAATAACATGTTCAGCAGGATTGTACAGATTAATCCGGAATACAAGAAGCATAAATCGCTTGAAATAATTCTTCTGGAACCGGCCCACGGTTGCCTCTCCACCAACCCGCCGGACAGCTTTCCTGCTGCAGGAGTTGGCCTGAAGATCGATTATTGAATCCCATTCACCATCCAGAAACTGCCGGGGCAACTCACCGCGGTCCATGCACAGAACCTTATTCACCCGGGGATCATCGATAAAAAGGTTGCAATACCGGGACCGGGTAAGTAACGTTATATTTGCATCCGGATACCGGTCACGTAAAAATGAAAAAACCGGTGCCGCAAGAATAACATCGCCAAGAGAGCTGAACCGGATTACCAGAATATTCATATAATAAAAATAACTTGCCGTATTCAAACAAGAGAACCAGAATGTATATTTTCAGAGAATTAATCCGGGAACAATAATCATGAATATCAGTAATGATAATGTAAATCCTTACAAGGATACTGTTCCTGAGCCGGGTGCGAAAATAGGTCCGAATAAGATAGAGCTGCTCATCGGCGAGGGCGGTAATGCAAATATTTATAAAGTATGGCACACCGGCCTTGAAGCTGTCCGGGCAATAAAAATCCTTCGCAAAGGCAACAACAAAGAAGCCCAGGAGCGATTTCTTACCGAAGCCAAAATTCTTGCAGACATCCATCATCCAAACATAATCGAAATTCACGGTCTGGGATACTGGGACCGCCAGGTGCCGTTTATAGAGATGGAATTTATTGACGGGACGCCGGTTGCCAAACTGATATCTCAGAATTCAAGAATCGCCCTCCCCGCAGCGCTTGCAATTACCTATTATGTCTGCGTCGCTCTTCATTACGCACACACAAAAGAATATACGCTCTACGGTAAAGTATTCCGGGGCTTGATTCATCGCGACATAAAACCCGACAATATCTTTTTGTCAAAGTCGGGTATTGTCAAGTTGATGGATTTCGGCATTGCACGGCCCTCGGAAATATCACTCCATACCGTCGGTGATAAAATCATGGGCACGCTCGTCTACCTCAGCCCCGAACAGCTTGCCGGCGGCACGCTCGATCATCGGACCGACATTTTTTCTCTCGGCGCAGTTCTTTATGAAATGATTACAGGCCACAGAGCATTCCCCCAGAAAAAACTGGCGGACCTTGTGCAGGCAAAAACAAAGGGGACCTATAAACCGGTGGGCTCCTACGATACGGCAGTTCCGGCAGGTGTCACGGAACTGATAACCAGAGCGATGGCGATATCCCCTGATGACCGGTTTCCCAACGCAGCCCGGTTCGGTCAGTCAATCTACGAATCGCTTCGGGAAGTCTCTGATTTATCTCCCGATTTGATCCTCAATCAATTTATCAGGGACCCGGGCAGCGTTATGATAAAGAAACCCCCGGTATTTACTCCAAAGAACCTTATTATCGGCGGATTAATTACACTGGGAGCGGCAATTGCACTGGGCGCCCTGCTCTACGTCATTCTTTAGAAGCGGCAAGCTCCACAGCACTGCTGTCTGAAAAAACCGGAAAGATATATTTCTCAGGATCAAGCGGAATTCCATTCCGCCGGATTTCGTAATGAAGATGTGGGCCGACTGAGATACCGGAGTTTCCGACAGTACCGATAATATCATTTTTTTCAACGCGGCGTCCCCTGACAGTATTTATTGTCTCAAGATGAGCATACACTGTGCTGAATCCGAAATCATGCTTGATAATTACCCGCAGGCCCCATGCCCGGTGATTTTCGGTTTTGCTCACAATTCCCGATGCAGTCGCCCTGACCGGCGTTCCGTTCTCTGCAATGAAATCAAGTCCATTATGCATTTTCTCATCATTGGTAAAAGGGTCCCGCGTTTTGCCGTATTTCATGCCATAATGCGCCGGCCCTGCAAGAGGTTTTGCAACTGGAATTCGCGCAAGAAACCGGGGGTCATCAATTGCCCTGTTCGCAAAATGAATGATTGAACGCTCGCTTTTTTTAATATAGTCAAACACGTTATCCGGTCCGGGATTTTTATTGTTTACCCGTTTTTCGGAATCAAGCGAATCATATTTCTTTGTTGTCCGTGACAAAGAAAGTATATCAGCTTTACGCACCTCGATATTTTCTATCTCCTTTCGCAACCTAGAAAGCGACAATCGGATCGAACGGATCCGCTGAAGTAGCTTTACATTCTGAGCGGCAAGGTTTCTTTTCTGGTTTTCTTCAACAACATCAAGCGCGAAACTGTTAAAAGGAATGAAATAGCCGGCAAAACCAATTACTATTAATGACAGCAGGACCAGAACAAAAGCTATTCTGATCCTGAGCGCCTTGATCCGGCTTGACCGGGGAGGAATAATTATAAACGTCTGGTGTTTTTTATCGCTCATACACTTTCAGTTTCAGGTTCATCACCGGAAGAACCTTTACGTGCTTCCTCGGATACCTCCCGGATTCTCTCGGCAATATCATTCAGCTCGTC
>WJKA01000644.1 GCA_014729375.1 Chitinivibrionales bacterium | reverse complement strand
GCTCCCGGCAGTATCGGTCCTGTCGCTCCGCCGGAAATCCCTGCTTCTGGTCGATAAATCACTTCTGAATCCGGAATAACAGGCCGTACATGCCGTAGACAAAGGTTTTTTCTGGCCTGACTTCCGGGCATGTGTTATTTTTATTGTGGCGATGTGCATTTTTCTCTAATCAGTATCATAGCTACAAGGAGAGGACCCGGTTATGGCAAAAAAATGGTTTCCATTCATTGTTGCAGCAATGCTAAGTGCATGTATTGGCGGATGCAGTAAAAAGACCACCACAGTTCCCGGTACTATTCCGGAACCCGAGCCTGAACCGTCACCCCGGACCCAAACGCCTGTGCCGGAAACAGAGCCGTCAGATGATGTTGTCTTTGAGGCCCGCGATCTGGATGCCGAAATGAAAGAAATCTTTGTGCCCATCTATTTTGAATACGATCAGTATGAGCTTCGTGACGATGCAATACTGAAACTGGAGCGAGCTGCGCGCTTTCTTTCAGAAAACACCGGAATCAGGATTCTTCTTGAAGGCCATGCTGATGAGCGGGGTTCAAACGAATACAACATCGGTCTGGGCGAAAACAGAGCGAAAACAGTAAAATCATATCTGACCTCATACGGCATTCCCGCATCCCGCCTTGATTTTACTTCTTATGGAAGAGAAAAACCCGCTATCCCCAATTGTCCCGATGAAGCTTGTCACAGAAAAAACCGCCGGGTCGAATGGAAAGTGCTCCAGCGGTAAATTTTGCATCCATTCCTCACTATCAGCATATCACCGGTATTGTGTCTTCTGTGTGGAGGAGCGCTGCTGATTTCAGAAGAATTGCATGCTCCCCGCAATGTTTCTGCGACATTTACCGAAAAAATTATTGATATCAGATGGGACCCCGTTGGTACGGCTGACGGATATAATATTTATTCCGCCCCTGCGGGGGGGATGGAAAAAGCAAAGCGAACAAAAGTCAATCCCGTCCTTGTGGTATCCGGCCCCCGCTTTGCCTATATCTGGGACATAGAAAACGGGGAAAAAGTCCGCCGGGTCAAGGGGCATGTCCATTATCTCAGCGCTACCGCTGTCGAATCAACGAAAACAGGCGTTCGTGAAAGTGGTTTTTCAGAAGAAATTGACAACTGCTATTTCTCCGGCTACGGTCCTGCGGTAACACGCCCGGGGATCCGTTCGGTCCTTGTCGATTCCCAGGCAAGCACGAAGCTTCCGGTCGGGGTTCCGCCGGTTTCTGTGGAAAAATTTATCGCGTTTATGCAAACGGCCGGCGCGCAGGCGGCCGCGCTGATTGCAGACTCAATCGATCCGCTGCAAACAGGGGCCTGTGCTCCGATTGCAACAATCATTGCAAACCTGCTGACACAGGCCGGCATTTCCGCACTCAAAATTGAAGGCCGGTTTATCAAAGAGTATCACAATTTCGTTATAGTAAATATTGCCGGCAATGAATATGTAATAGATTTTGCAACAGACCAGTTTGTCCCGGGCTTCTCTCCTGTCTGTATTCCACGCGATTACTGCAATATCAACGCGCAGGGAAAATTATCCCTCTCCGGAACACCAATCTACAAGGCCGCAAAAATATATACGGCAAACCAGACATCACTTGTTGACGATTCGACCGCCGAAATTTACAATACAATACTTCGCAGGGCCGGTGCATCTATCTCAGACAAACAATAACACCGCCAAATTACCTTCCGTACCACACCTGATTCAGTGCTTCTTTGTGCAGCGAAGAAGCGTGTGGCACAGACCAATGCTATCGATCTCTTCATTGACAATAAGCCCCGACCGGTCGATCAGCTCGTGCATAACATCGGAACTGTACATTCTGCTGCTGCCGTTGGCCATGCAGGTGAAATACAGCGATGTGTTTACCAGGCAGAACGAAGAGGCATCAAAAGCCTGCCTGTCCCAGAGCGGCTCGAGTATGAAAAGCTCTGCTTTGCCGCTCAGTGCGGTAACCGCCCGCTTGAGAAGCTGCACGATATCATTTTCGGAAAAGCAATCGAGAAACTGGCTCATCCATATCGCATCATACCCTTCAGGGTAAGGAACCGTGTGGTCGAGAAGGTCCATTGCGTGGCCTCGTATGCGCCTGTCCAGTCCTTGTTCCCCGGCCGCCGCAAGCGCACGATCGAGCTGCTGCGGCAAATCAACAATCGTAATGGAAATATCCGGGTAATTTTCTGCAAGCATGAGCGCCCATTTGCCCGTATTCCCGCCGATGTCCATCAGTGAACCAGGCCCGTTTTTCATCACATGCGGCATTGCCTGCACAAAAGCAGCATCAGAATAAAAGTGGTCGAAACGGTACCAGCTCTGCTGAACGTCCGGGGGCAATGATGTTACTGCCTGGTAAATTGTCTTCCAGTCACCGAATACCTGCAGCCCGGCGGGTCTTTGCTCCCTGATCGAGTCTTCAAGAAAGAAAAGCCCCTTGTAGCATACGTCATGAATAAAATCCATATTGACCCGTGTCATTTCATCCTTGAGAATGCAATACCCGGTCGGGGAAAGAAAAAATTTTCCATTCTTTTTTTTGATAATGCCCGCACTCATACCGCTTTCGAGCAGGACAGTGGTCCCATAGGGTGACACCCCGCACGCTTCAGCTATTTCATTGCCCCTGCTCCCCTCCCGCCGCATGTTGTTGAGATACTCAAGAATGCCGGTATTGCGCAAGGCGCGTGCTGCCTGGAAAACTACCGGTGCAAAGGCAATCTTCTGCGCTTCAACTTTGGCATCGTACGCCGAATAGTTTTCGCTTTGTCCGGATTTGTTCATAGTGTTCCTTTGTTCAGAGTTTTACAGATACAGCACCCGACACTACCGTGCGATGAGCGGACCAGTGCCAGAACATATCGTGTTTTGTTCTCCTGTGACAATTTATTGAGTACGATTCCGAGAGAAAAAACCGCCCCGGCAGCAGGGAGAACACCGGTTATGCCGGCGGTATCGAAAATCTGAGAGGATTGTACTGCAAAGTCGTTTTTCAGCACAGCGCGGCTTTGTTTGTCGAGATGGGAGCAGCATACTGCGTGAAGGTCTTCGCGGCCGATCCCCGCGTCATCAAGGGCCCGCCCGATTACGCTACGCACTGCCGAATGGTCTGTGTCTGTACCGGAGACGGTTCTGGTTTCGGTGGCATAGGTGCGGGAAACAATTTCAGCAATCGGTTCTGCGTTCCGGGCTTTTGCAGCGGTTGCGGTCTCAACGATGCAGGCAACGGCCCCTTCGCCGAAGACATACCGGTCCCGGTCTATTGCTCCTGAAAGCACCATGTCAATTATCCGGCGGGGAAACAAGGTATCGATCGAGCAGGACACACACGATTCACAATGCCCGGCAGCGACTGCATTTGCAGCCATGCCCAGCCCTGTAATACCGGCCCCCTCACCCGAACAGATTGTCGTGTTATATCCGGTCAGCATCAGCGACCGGCATACGGCGCCGCTTACCGAATTCGGTACCAGGAAAGGGAAGGCATTGACACTTTCTAACTTGAAAGTATCGCGATACAATTTGCCGACAAACTCTTCCTCGGCCTGATTGGCGCCGTCGGCAAGACTCATGATAAAGCCGACCGAATCCATCTTCACGGTCCTCCGGGTAATTCCCGCGCTGTTGAGCGCATGGCGGACTGTTGCCGAGGCAATCATACCCGCTCTGTCCACACCGCGCAGGTCAAGACGGCGGTCGATGTCGTCGGGATTGAATTCCGGGACTGCCGCGACCAGCACCTGCCCGATCCCGTCAATTTCCGTCCCGGCAATACCCGGTCCATGCCGGGAACAGCCCGCATTCAGTGCCGCAATGCCGACACCCGCAACAGAAATCCCTTCAATCGCGGTAATAAAAAGCGCCGGTTTTCCGCCGGTGTGGCCGGACTGCTCGGCAGCGGCGGCGCCAACCTGAAAAATCCCCGCCGCGTTATTCCCGCCAAATGCGAAACTGTTGTTAACAAACAGTTTCGGTCCGCCCCATTTCATCCCCGGCCTGTCAACATGCTGCAATTCACATCCATCTCTGACCCTGCTAAAATTCGCGGTCGGCGGCATACTGTTCTTCTCCGCAGCCGCCAGGGCGGCAATGGTCTCCACCGCACCGGCCGCCCCCAGGCAATGACCGGTCACTGATTTGCTCGAACTTACCGGCACCGAACCGGCATGCTCCTGCATGGCCCGCCTGATCGCCTTTGTTTCCGACTTGTCGTTTGCTTCAGTCCCGGTCCCATGTGCATTGATATAGCCGACCCCGGACGGTGCAACATCAGCATGAGCAAGTGCCCGCTTCATTGCAGCAGCCTGGCCTTTTCCCGAAGGATCGGGTGCGGAACAATGATACGCATCATTGCTGAGACCATACCCGCAGAGCATTCCACGGATACGAGCGGACCGGTGTTTTGCAAATGACGGTTCCTCCAAAACCAGAAACGCAGCACCTTCACCAAGATTCAAACCCGGGGGCAGGGAAAACGGCGCGCATATCTCCGGCGTAGTTGCCCGGAGACCGTCAAAACCCATCAGGGTCGAAGGACTGAATGTGTCTGCACCCCCGGCAAGTGCAACGTCAATAATTCCCAGACGAATACAATCCGCGGCCAGGCCAACGGCACCAAGGCTTGACGAGCACGCCGTTACTACTGTTGTATGCAATCCGGAAATATCCAGACTGTTGCACAGCATTCGTGCAATAGAATAATATTTTTTCCCGAAAAGCTGCCGGGGTGAGATCGACTGATCACCGGCCGCTATGTTCTCATAATGACGTTCTATCGACAGCATGGGGCCTGAACATGTGGCGAAAAACAGCCCCACGCGCTCCTTGAGCTTCCCGGGTGAAACCGAAGCATCCTCAAGCGCCTGCTGCGCGGCTTTCAGACTGAGAAAATATACAGGGTCACACCACTGCTCTTCACCGCTCCCCCCGCTCATGTCCGAAACAGGAACATCCAGCAGTGATGCATAGCAGGCGGTGCAATTTGTCAACCTTTTGTCGGTAATTCGCCTGAAGCATGCAATGCCGTGTATGATATTGTGCCTGAAAGATTCGACATCCGTACCTGCGCCGCAAACAATGCCCATACCGGTAATTGCCGCCTGCACGTTCATTGAATATCCGCCACCTTCAGAATTACAACAAAGTTGTATCCCACATCAGTGCTTCCGAGCGCGGCAATGATTTTTACCGGACGATCAGGCATTCGATTGTCTATATCACCAACGCCGCATGGAGTACTGAAGAGATTGGGGTCTACTGTACCTGCATGGAGGACCGCTGCAATGCTTACCAGAATCGACGCCGATTCGATATAGCCGGTATGGAATGTTGTGGTACGCAACGGAACTTTTCGCCCGTTCGTTCCACAGAGAGAATCAACTGCGTCCACCACCTTCCGGTCCTGACAATTACCCTGCGGGGCCCATATTGCCAGATCGACATCTTCCGGTCGTAGTGCCGCTCTGGTGCAGGCAAGGCCCAGCGCGCGCTTTATCCCGTTTGAGTCAAGCGACTGTCCGGTAAATCCGTTTGCATCCATACTCATGCCGTAGCCGAGTATTTCCGCCAGTGGTGCAACACCGCGCTGGTGCGCCTGATCAAGCGATTCCACAATCAGCGTCCCCGCACCTTCACCAAGGACCTTCCGCCGTTTTTCTTCAGGATGCAACCGATACTCGCATTCATCCTGTCCCTGGTATAAATAGCCTATGAGGTTATAATTGTAGTATGTCTGCGGATACACTTCATCGGCTGCGGCCGCAACCATTAGTTTGGCCCGGCTGTCATTTACCATTTCACAGGCATAGGCCAGTGCCTGGAGGCCGGCATGGGGACCGGGTGAAAGCGATACATTCGCACCTTTGAGGCAGAGTGCATTGGAAACCCATCCCGCAGTAGAATTTGCCGTGATGTTTGAAAAACTGTTGATATCCCCGGCAAAATTATCACTCGAAAAAACACTGTCCATATGCGCCATTTCATCGGGGCCGTTGCACACGCCCATTGCGATTCCTCTGTTTCCGGCATCACGCGCGCTCACCCGCAGGGAGGCATTTTCCAGTGCAAGCCTTGTAGCGGCAACCGCATAGCGGCTGATCCGGTTGAGCCCGGAGAAATCCAAGCGACGGTCTATATCCTGCGGGTTGAAATCCGGTACAAGTCCTGCGCGTAATGATTTCATTCCCGCAAGCCCTAATCTGTCGATGGGACCGATTCCCGACCTGTTTTCTTTAATCGATGCGACCAGCCCGGCGGTGCCGAGCCCCAGGGATGTGACCGTTCCGGTTCCGGTAACCACAACTCGCTCTCTGGCAAGCGGCCTGTTTCTCACGTTCGCTTCGGGCCGCGCAAGTACCACTGCGGCATTATTCCCGCCAAACGCGTAATTCGCCGAGATAAAAGCAGTGTATTTTTTCTTCCGCGGTTTATTGGGAACATAATCGAGTGAACACCCCGGGCGTGGTTCAGAAAAGTTGCATGTCGGCGGAATAAATCCGTTGTTCATGCTCAAAAGGTTGCACGTTGCCTCAAGCATACCGGTTACGCCCATGCAGTGCCCGAAGAACGACTTTGTTGACACAACAGGAACATTGGCATTGCCGATAAATTTTGCAGCGCCCCTGCTCTCGGCCCGGTCATTGGCCTCAGTGCCGGTACCGTGCGCGTTGATGCAGCCGATATCGTCGATGTCCAGCCCCGAATCGTGGAGCGCGTTTTTCAGTGTCCGGAAAACACCGTCTCCCCGCGGATCAGGCGTTGTCGGATGATAGGCATCGCTGGTAGTAGCATGCCCTGCTACTTTCCCGCGTATCCGCGCGTTTCTGAGCAGCGCCTGCTCCATTTCCTCGAGCACCCAGAAACACGCACCCTCACCGACATTCAGGCCGACCGGAAGCGAAAACGGTGCGGTCCGGCCGGTCGACGTTGCTTTCAGGGAGTCAAAACCCGACATGTTTGCCACGCACAGCGTATCCGCACCGCCAACCAGGACGCTCGTGTAACGCCCCTTGCGGATAAGCAGTGCTGCGAGTCCGAGAGCTACTGTCGTGGATGAGCACGCGGTGGTCACCAGCCAGGTTTCCCCGCCGATTTTCAGCGCAGAAGCCATCGCCTTACCGAAACCGTAATACTGTGCTTCGCAATTCATCTTTTCATCAAAAGCCCGGTCGGCTTTTCCGTGTTTCCACGCATATTCAGCTTCAGCGGAAAGCAGGCCACCGTTGCACGTACCCAGCACTATCGCTGTCCGGGTATCTATCTCATTCCCGGTACGCTTCACCCCCGCATCGTCAAACGCCTTCCGCGCAGCGCATATCGCATACTGAAGATACGGATCGTCATACTCGGCTATCTCATCAGCGGACATCCATGCCGAGGGATCAAAATCCTTCAATTCTGCTCCCGTGGATGTTCTGAAACCGGATGTATCGAATCCGGTGATCGGCGCCAGACCGTGCCGGCATTCTCTGAGGGACTCAACAATGGCTGTCTCATCATTTCCAATCGGGCTGTAGATGCCGATTCCTGTGACGGCAACCTGTCCTTTTACCCCTTTTCTTTCAAGGGGTTTGCCGACCACCTGGACACCGTTTTTCCAGGTTGCAGGTTCTAGATGTGCTGTATGCGTTTCTTTCTGGCGGTGATAAAAATCATTCCAGACCTTGATGAATTGTCTATAGAGTTCACCCGCCGACATATTCATCGGGTGGGCCACCACATGCGCGCCGTTATAGTGTGACCAGTTTGTATCAAAAATCCGGCCCTGGCGCTCGAGGCGTTCCCAGTGTACAGATCCCGGGTAGGGTGTAAACAGGAAAAATTCGGCAGTATGGATATCGGCTTCCCCGAAAAGATCGATAATTCTTGCGGCAATGGAGGTGTCATCCCAGTCGCGGCCAAGGGCACAGGACCCGAAAAACCTGACCCCCCTGTCCTGAAGCATTTTTATCAGGTCAAAAAGCATTTGTCGCTCTTTTTTTTCTCCCTGAAGCGCTTTGATTGATACAGGATCGACATTCATTGTGCAATAAAAATTCTTTACCCCGGCCCGGGCCGCCAGGTCCAGAAATGCAGGATCGTTATTGAGTGCCAACGTTGATGAAACAAAGTATTTCTTTTGCAGCGGTTTCAGTGCATTGAACAGCTTTTCGGCATAATCCCGGATTCGTCGCTGCGGAAAAAACAGCGTGTCGTCGGCCAGGTAAACATTTTCGTATTTCAACGTCCGGATTTCTTCAACCACATGCTCAACAGGACGGAACCGGATACGGTTCCCCATGTGGGCGGGAATAGCGCACATCGCACAATTATACGAGCACCCCCGTGTCACCTGCACCAGGTCTTCGTCCCAGTCATAATTGCTCTTGTTATAAAAGATTTCACGTTTTGGAATTACCATTTTCGAAAGGTCGTGCCTGCAGCCACCGATATATTTTTTCTTAAGCCTGCCCTCCTGTACATCGTGAATAATACGCTCCCAGACAGGCTCGACCTCGCCGATAGTGACCGAATCAGCATGTTTCAGGCACTCATCGGCCATAAATGACGGGAAAAAGCCGCCCATGATCACTTTTTTGCCGTGGGCGCGGAATGTATCGGCAATTTTAAAAGCACGGGTTGCCTGAGGAGTAAAACAATTGATTGCCACCAGATCAACAGGAGCGTCATAATCGATTATATCGCCACTGTTGTCATCAAGAAGCTCTACCTCGATATCGGGTGGAGTAAGCGACGCCATTATGGGGATGCCCAGTGACGGCGGTGTGGTAAAATTACCCAGAAAATAATCGGCGAGCCCTTCGTCAAGCTCGGGATTTTCAGAAAGAAATTTTTCGAAACGGGGATAAACAAATGAAATTTTCATATAGCTGATTCAAGGCGCTCATCGTTCCCGGAACTGGTATAAAATACACGTCAGTCAGCAATGTTTCAATTTTTTGAACAGAGAAAGTACCGGATGGCTTGCAAAAAAACTGCTGAAAACAGCGATATAATGCACCCGCCCGGTCGATTTGTTATTTTATTGTATCCTTTGTATGAAACTTATTCCGGAAGGATTGGTAATGAAAGTTTCGGTCGTTTCAAAAGCAGCTTCGCCTACCCGCGTTATCCCCGTTGTTGAGGAGGACACCACAAACATCGTTGATTTCAGCGGCGAGAAACAGCACCTGGCACTACGGTATGACGGCGATGAATGCACGATTTATTGCGGTCTCGGACCACGAAAAGAGTGCACTTCCGCACTAATTCGCCGCGCAGCGGCACAAGGGGTGCAAAAGGCATTGGAGCTGAAACGCACAAAGCTTTCGGTAATCCCGCCGCGTCGCAAAAAATGCAAGGGAAGATGCATCGATGCTGCCTGTGAAGGTGCTATTCTCGGTACATACAGATTCTCGCGATATAAAAGCCAAAAGCCACCACGCATACAAAGCATCGAAATAGAAAGCGATTCACTCAGTTCACATAAGTTAAAGGAAATACAGGCGCTGTGTGAATCGGTATTCTATGCACGGGACCTGGTCAACGACAACGCACATGTAATTACTCCTTCACATCTGGCGAATGAGGCAAAAAAGCTCGGAGAGTCACCACGAATAAAAACCACTGTTTTAGACCAGGCTGCGATACGCAAAAAAGGCCTTGGGCTTCTGGATGCTGTCGGACATGGCTCGCCGTTTCCCCCGCGACTTGCAATAATGGAATATACCGGCAACAAAAAAGTCTCCGCAAAAACAGCAGTTGTCGGCAAAGGCATTACTTTTGATTCGGGTGGGCAGAACCATAAGCCCTCGGGGCATATCGAAACAATGCGCCATGACATGGCCGGTGCGGCAACTGTTCTGGGGCTTATGCACGCGCTCAACCGCATAAAACCTGATGTCAATGTTACCGGCGTGGTGACCGCCGCGCACAATGCCTGCGGAAGCAGGGGGTATTTCCCCGGTGATACGTATAAATCATATTCGGGCAAATGGATTGAGATAGGTAATACCGATGCTGAAGGCCGTCTGGCTCTGGCAGACGCTTTTTCATATTGTCAAAAGCATTATAAACCGTCCGAACTGATCGACCTGGCCACACTTACGGGCGGCATTCTATATGCGCTGGGGACGAGTGTTGCCGGCCTCTTTTCAAACGATAATTCCCTGAGTGAAAAGCTCTTTCAATCAGGCGAGCGGACATACGAGCGCTTGTGGCGCCTGCCTGTCTATGAAGAACACAGTGAATCCATGAAAAGCGATATCGCAGACCTGAAAAATATATCAAAATTTAAAAAGGGAATTGCAAGCTCTATTACCGCAGCCGCATTTCTTCAGGAATTTATAGAAAAAATCCCCTGGGCACATTTGGATATTGCCGGTACCGCCTTTAATGACGGCGAATCAACAGGAGAAATTTCAAAATACGCCACAGGATTCGGAATACGCCTTCTCATGGATTACCTGGTATCAAATCGGGGTTGAATGCATATATTCGATATACTGGTTCTAATCATTGCCGCACTGTTTATTATTTTCGGGATCAGACGCGGCCTTATCGGCGAAGCAGTCCGGCTGGTGGCTCTTGTTGCCGGATTCGCTGTGGCGACCGCAGGCTACCGTTCTTTCTATACTACTCTCGACTTCATACCTTTTTCTGATTCTGCAAAACTTGTCTGTGCTTTTTTGATATTGTTTTTTGCCACATTGCTGGTCGTATTTACCCTTGGCTGGATAATCCGGAAAATCATCAGGCTTACCGTTCTCGGCTGGGTCGACCGCATAAGCGGCGGCTGTATCGGACTGATAAAAGCGTTCATTGTCACCTGGATTTTTGTGCTCTCAGTCTCCTCCTCGCCATTTGCTCAAATTAAAAAAAGACTTGATGGTTCCACAACCTACTCGTTGCTCGAAAAATTCCCGCCGCAATTAAGTGTGCCGTATATTGAAACAACAAAAAAGTCACTGGAAAAATTCATTGACGGCACCCCCATGAAAACAATCAGGAATGTACAACACAAGGTTGACAGTTTCAGGACAAAGGTTGATTCGGCGATGGGAAGAAATGCCGGGGAGAAAACGATGGGGCAGGAGCACAAAGATGATGAGAAGAAAGAGGATGAAGAGCAGGTACGATAATTGTATAATACCGGTAAACCCTGTTATTTC
>WJKA01000643.1 GCA_014729375.1 Chitinivibrionales bacterium | reverse complement strand
GTTGAATTCAAAGTTCCATGCAATCTCCAGCCCGCTGCGGGGATTCGGGAACGGCCTGCCGGCAGCGTTTTCGTAATTGCTGATGAAGCCGTCGGGTTTCAGTGCTATATGCGGAGCATATCTTCTTGTGGCGGCATACATGCCGGCTGTTTCACGCACGGGCCGGTATGGTGTAATATAAAAGTAGAGGCCTTCATCCGGACCGCCCCATGTGCCGGGGTTTTTGTAGATACCCACATAGGATGCGGGAAGCAGATCTGCTACAGGATCTATATTTTTTCTGTCGATTCGCCTGCCGGTCCAGCGCTGCTCCCAGCGGCGCACCTGCTGAAGCTCTTCTGAGGTATAGCAGGAGGCAGGAACTATTTCTTCTGCACATATTTTGGAGGAGACCTGGAGTATGGACAAAAAAGAAAGCAATAATAGCAGTACTTTATGGTTTTTCATTGTTGTATTTTCAGCAGTTCGTTCTATGTCGTATGAACAAGTTTCAGGCTGGAATGTAGTACGCAAGCAGAGGAAGTGCTACCGGCGGCAGCGCATTTTTTTTCTTAAAATGTATGACAGGCTGCTTTTTTTGTCAATGTTTCCGATGAAGAAAAGCGTTTTAGACATAATGGCGGTTTCGCCATGTGCATTGGACTGGAAAAACCATTATGTCCTTTTATAATGATGAGCATTTATAAAAAATCATTTTCATTAAGTGTATATTTTATATCTAAAAAAAACGGAATAACATTTGCATAGTATCCAGCATAAGATCACGGGCGTCTTAAACCACCGCTCACAGATGATGGGGGATCAGTTATACTGATGCTGGAATGCGGAATGGAAAGGATTATTTATGAGTATGTATAACAATCACTTGCGGCCGGCTGTAATAATCGTGCTCATGCTGCCTTTTTTGTGCTTTGCCTGCCAGCAGGAGGTAACCTTTCCTGTGGACGGCACAACGGTTGAAGAGGTTGTTGATGCCTACATACAGTCGCCTTTGAATGCAGGTATTGTAATAGGGACTATAAGCAATGATGCAACAGAAATGTATCTGTTCGGTACAGCCGACAAATCGGCGAATGAAATTCCTGACGAACACACCATCTTTGAAATCGGTTCCTTAACCAAAGTTTTTACCACGGCAGTGCTGGCCGACATGGCAAGCGAAGGCCTGCTCAGCCTGGATGACCCGGTGGAGACATACCTTGATATCTCCCTTCCGGAGTATAACGGCCGGGAAATGACCCTCTATCATCTGGCAACACATACTGCCGGCTTTCCGCCGGCCCCCGACAATCTCTATACCGATGATCCAGCAGCTTTGTTTGAACAGATGCAGAATCCGTATAAAAATTATACGGAAGAAGACCTGTATGACTATCTTCGGCAGTTTCAGCCCGAGTACCCGTACGGGGAAAGAATCGAATATTCCAATACGGGCATTGCGCTGCTGGGTGTGGTGCTTGAAAAAAGAGCGGGAATACCATACCGGCAGTTGTTACAGGAAAGAATACTGGAACCGCTGAATATGGATGAGACCCGGGTGCTGCTTGCAGCTGAAGACGGGCGGAACCATGCGCAGGGTTACAATCAGTGGGGCGTCGCCACGCCGTTCTGGGAATTTCAGGCAATTGCTCCGGCTGGCGCACTCCGCTCAACATTGTCTGACATGCTCGATTTTCTCGAGGCTAATATCGACGAGGACCATTCGGTGCTCGGCGAACAGCTGGCACAATGCCATGAGCCCCGGATACGCTACCCTTATAAGGATTATGAAGATTTTACGGTCGGTCTGGGGTGGATTATTCTGCCGCTGAGCGGCAACGGCGAACAGGTGGTGTGGCATAACGGCGGAACGGGCGGCTTCAGAAGTTACCTTGGCTTTGTAAAAGAGACCGCCACGGGCGTAGTTGTTCTGTCTAATTCTGCTCACTCGGTTGACGATATAGGCCGTGCTGTACTGCAGTTATTGCAGTAACCCGTTCAAGAGCAATTTCCCCTTAATTAATCCATACTTCATGCAAATTTAATACGTTATTAATATATTGGATGTATCTTTTATTCCTATTAAACCAGGATGCAATCCTTAAGAAATTTTCTGCGCTCGAGGATGATCAGGAATGCTGCGGGTTAATCGAAGAGTCATTAAGCGCTGCGGTAAAATAGTTCCCTTTGTTTTTGTGCTCGCCCTGCTGACCACGTCAGGTAATAAAAGCTGGAACACCTATGTCCTTGCTCTTGCGCTTACCGGTGTTGTCGGAAACAGATACTGGAAAGATCTGAAACAGGACGCGGAAGAAAAGCATCTCAAGAGCCGGCTGCCTGATGCGTTCAGGAATTTAAATATAAACGCAATCAAGGCCATACAGGAAAAAACATGCGCAGACAGGGAATTTACCTTTGTTGTACTTGGAGACAGCCAGCGGCGGCATAAAGTCTTCAGAAAAGTTCTTCAAGATGCATCCCGGCACAATCCCGATTTTTTCATCCATACCGGTGACCTGACAACCGGCGGGCGGTACCATCAGTACAGGGAGTCGGTAGAAGCGATCAGTGATTTTAAGACACCTATTGTGTTCGGCATGGGAAATCACGACATAAGCCACAACGGCGAGCGGTTCTTTTCCCTGATGTTCGGGCCGCAGAACTTTTTTTTCGATGTCGGCGGCTGTCGTTTTATATTTATTAATAATAACAGTGAAAAAGTATCATGCAGTATAGACAGCCTGCCGCACAGCCGAAACGGGG
This sequence comes from Chitinivibrionales bacterium, assembly GCA_014729375.1. Taxonomy (GTDB): domain Bacteria; phylum Fibrobacterota; class Chitinivibrionia; order Chitinivibrionales; family WJKA01; genus WJKA01. The sequence goes on along the minus strand of WJKA01000643.1, from coordinate 1,068 downwards.
ATGTATATCCGAATGGAATCGATGAATACACGCTTGAAAGCATAGAAAAGCTGATAGCCGAAAAAAAGAATGTTTTTCTGGTGATGCACATGCCACCTCCCATCGGCCCGTTTCGGTTGCACGGCTTTCATATGAACAGCAGCCGGTTCCTTGCATTAATGGAAAAATATTCGGACAGGGTGAGAAGTGTTTTTTGCGGCCATATTCACGGATACGCTGAAATAGAGCTTAACGACATTCCCTATGTAATTACCGGCGGAGCAGGCGGCCCCCTGCGGAAAAATTATGACGGTATTGTGGCACGGCATCATTATGTTGTGGTAAAAGCAGCGGGTTCATCCGTTACCCGGCATGTCCACTACGTTTCCTGATATTCCTCATGTTTTTCGTGTAATTCATTATTTTCAATGCACCCTTTCTATATTCGGAATGAGCGTCAGGTCCTAGCTTGCAATGACCTCGGCTTTTTCCGGCGGAACCAGCTCGATTCCCGCAGCATAGAATGATTTGTAGATGAGCTTGCTGCACCAGATGCGGTTTCTTTCCCATGAAATCAGGGCTTTCTTGAAACCCAGCAGTCTTGCCGGAACATTTGTTATCACCCCGGCGTGATCAAGCTTTTTATGTTTCCATTGCAGGGCTTCATCGACCACTTTGTCTTGCTGAATTTTTGTCAATTCTCGTATCCGAAAAACGCCATAGCGGTCTTTTTTATAGATTTTACGGGGTAGAGGGCCCACCACAACACCATTCCGCGCGCTTGTGTGAATTATCCGTCCATCGCCGATATAAAGCATGCTGTGAACATATCGGGATCGCAAAGCCACCCGGTAAAGTAACGCTGTCAGCGAAAGACTCCCTGTTGCCGGGGATGCAAGCACAATATCGGCTTTGCGCATTCTTGATATAATTTCTTTGCGTCTGATGCGACCTGTCCATTTGAAAAAAAGTTCTGCAGGCCTCTGCCAAACCTTTAGAAAAACGGTCCTGGTGTTGTTTAAAAATTTATTGACAGGGCTTTTCTTCTTTTGAAAAAAATATTTCATATGCATATAATAACTATAATTT
>WJKA01000642.1 GCA_014729375.1 Chitinivibrionales bacterium | reverse complement strand
TCTCCCGTCAGTGTCGTATTTGTCCTGGTTAAGTATTTTTTCCGCATAATTTAGTTTGGGATGGCTGATTACCTGTCCGATTACTTTCCTGAACACCGGTGCGGCAGCCAGGCCGCCGCTTTCCCCGTTCTCTGGTTCATCAAGAAGCACCGCGCACAGAATTGCAGGCCGGTCTGCGGGAGCAAAACCAATAAATGACGACCAGTAGCGATCGGTGGAATACGTTCCCGTTTCCTTGTCGAATTTCTGGCTTGTTCCGGTTTTCCCGGCGATCGTGCACTTTCCAATAGCCGCGCGTTTGCCGGTACCGTGAACAACAACATCTCTGAGGATATCCCTGAGTGAGACAGCAACCTTTCCGGAAATGACCCGCCTGACAGGGCGGTAATCGCTTTTCCATGCCACAGTATGGTCCGGACGGATGATTTTATCGACCAGTGCGGGAGCGAAAAGCACGCCGCCATTTGCAACACAGGAAAACGCAACCGCCATCTGCAGAAGCGTTACTGAAATTTCCTGTCCGATCGCCATCGTCACCCTTGTTCTTCCCGACCATTTCTGCACGGGATGGACAATTCCCGATTCTTCACCGGCAAGCTGGATCCCGGTCCGCGCGCCGAACCCGAAATCCTTTGCATATTTATACAAGGCATCATTGCCGACCTCATCGGCAATCCGTGCAAAACAGACATTGCTCGAATAACTGAGCGCCTCGGTAAAGCTCAGCATTCCAAACGGCTTCCTGTCGTTTATTGACTGATCGTAAATCTCAAACACACCACTGCCGCCATCAACGCTATCGCTCACGCGGGCAGCGCCTTCGCCAAGCGCCGCAGCAGCGGTTATTACTTTAAATGTCGATCCCGGCTCATAATTATAGCCGATACAACGATTACGCCGGTTCCAGGCATCATATCGCAGCGGTACATTAGGATTGAAACCCGGCTCATTCGCCATTGCAAGGATTTTGCCCGTATTCGGCTCCATCACGATACACATGCCTCCGCGCGCGTTGAGTGCGGCAACCTGCTGCCGCAGAGCGAGTTCGACAATACCTTGAATATCCGTATCAATGGTAAGGTAAACATTGCATCCGTTTGCCGGAGGTTTCTGCGGCAGGCCGATTCTCTTGTATCGATTATTGCGTCCGTCCCTGCGAAGAATGGCCCATCCGTTTTCACCCTTGAGATACTTTTCGAATGCAAATTCTATTCCGCTGAGGCCATATCCGTCTTTTCCGACATAGCCGATAACCGGGCCGGCCAGTTCGGCAAAGGGATACACTCTTTTGATCGAACGGTATTGTGCCTCATCCGCCGTCTCTCCGGGATCAACCAGCGCTCCAAGTGGCGCACGGAATTTATTTCCCATGCTTTTTGCAAGTATTTTTCCCTGTGAATCAAGTATCGCGCCGCGCTTTGCCGCAATAACGATACGCTGCTGCGCCTGGTCCCGGCTTCGCTCGGAAAATTCCCGCCCCCTGATAATCTGTATATAAAAAAGGCGCGCAGTCAGCACGCCGAACAGCGCGGTTATTATCAATGAGACTGTAATAAGGCGCCCCAGACTGATTCGCATTTACCCCTTATCCTGTGTTAAAGATTTTCTGATCAATGCAAAGAACTCCCACCCGCTCATCAAGCTTTTCCTCACCGCATGCTTTCGGGGCTTGATAATGATAATCCTGTCTGATTCCGGATAGTGAAGATCGAGGTAATTGCTTGCAAGTTTTTCGATACGTCCGGCGTGTGCAAGGCTTTCACATTCAAGCCGGAGCCGTTCTGTTTCCTGCCGCAGTGCGGTAAGACTGTCGGCATATATTTTCGATTTCATCGATGCTTCGGTTATGTAAACCTGTTTCCAGACAAGAAAAAGCGGGACAAGCACACTTGCCGCTACGAAAAATATGGCTGCGCAAATGTGTCGTACGCGGATTACCGGTTGTCTTTTTTCTTTTTGTTTCTTTTTTTTATTCATGGCATTTTCCTGTTCGTATAGCAGCCCGGAGCCGCGCGGGACGTGCCGCCGGATTACGGCCTGTTTCATAGTCGGAAGCCTTGACAGCTTTCCGATTTATTCGCTTAAATTTCGCCGCATTGCCACATGTACACTGTGCTGCCCGTGGGGGGCATACACATCCACGCTCGTTATCCCGCATGAAATTTTTAACAATTCTGTCTTCCAGTGAATGGTATGCAACAACAACAAGTCTCCCTCCTTCAGTGAGGAAATCAGCGGATTTTTCGAGCATGCTTTGCAACTCATTCAACTCATCATTAACAGCAATCCTCAGCGCCTGGAATACCTTGGCCAGCATTTTTATTTTGAGACAGGGGCCATACTCCTGCTGAAGACACTGTTTGAGATCGTTGGTTGTATTCAATGCACGGAAACGGGAATAGCGGAATACCGTTTCAGCCATCCGATGCGGATTTCGGACTTCACCAAAATCACCGAAAATATGCGCTAATTCATCCGCACCGGCATTGTTGAGGATATCCGCTGCGGACACGGGCATTGCCGGATTCATACGCATGTCAAGAGGATTGTTTTTCATATATGAAAACCCCCGAGACTCATCGTCGATATGATGCCGTGAGAGCCCCAGATCGCACAGAATACCGTCCAGCGCAGTAATTGCATGTCTGCCGAGCACCGAATCGAATTGTGAAAACCTTTCCTGTTCGATAATAACCCGGGGTGCACTTCCTGTGAATGCATTTTTATTCCAGGCAACGGCATCGGGATCACGATCGATTCCGACAGCAGTCCCCCGTTCATCGAGTGCAGTGACAAGCGCACTAAAATAGCCTCCACCGCCGAGGGTACAATCGAGATAGGTCCGGTCCGGGTTGATATCG
>WJKA01000641.1 GCA_014729375.1 Chitinivibrionales bacterium | reverse complement strand
CGGCGTTTTTCCCGGTCGAGCGGGATGGTTTCCATGATAAAATCCGACTCTTTTTCAAGAATTTCGCCTACCGTCGAATTAATGAACAGCCATTCATCCTTTGCCCCTTCAAGTGCTTTGCGTTCATCTTCAATTATTCGTTCTTTTGAAAAAGCCTCTTCTTTGATGCGTGACAGGTCCGCGTGTGCGCGCTCCTGCTTTTCTCGCAGCCGGTCAAGCTCTTCCTTGTCGGCTTCACGCTGCTCGACAAAACGCTGTTTCTGGCGCCAGCGGCCGGCAATTTCATTTTGCAGCGAATCCCGCGCCGCGCCAAGGTACGACTTCAAGACCGCCAGTTCCTTCTCTTTTGACTGCTGCTGCTTGTTTCCGGTAGAGAATAACTGAGGATAGACAAGGACAGCACACCATAAGACGATTACTATAGCCATCATTTTTTTCATTGCACGTCTCCTTCAGCTTCTTTTTCTTCTGGTGCCTCAGCCACATCGGTGTCGGTTTTGCCGAACGGAAGCGCAACAAAATCAGGCAATGCCTTGCCTTCACGGATATTTACCGCCAGTCGAATATTTGCGGCAATTTCAGGATTTTTAACAACTTTCCATAAAGGGTTGCCTTCGTCGTCATATCCTGTCCAGATTGCTGCATATGTTTCTTTTGCATCAGCCGATGCCTGAAAAATACCGCCGATCCTCAAAGAAGAGCATGTTCCCTGGAGCTCGGTCACCGGCGGCCGTCCCTGCATAATCTGTATCGACATTGTCGCCTCATTGAGATCTTTGACAATCTGAGCAAGACGGTTAATGCCTTCAACATTATCGATTGCTTTTGATACCAGCTCGCTGCGCAAATAGGAGAGAGAAGACGACAGCGTCTTTGAAGCCATTGGCGGCATGCTTCCGGCAATTTCAAGAAACCGGTCACACCCTTTAATCAGACGGTTTCTGAACCTGTCCTGGCGAAACTCGTACTGCCGTTTGGAATCCTGAAGCGTTGCTATGTGAGCGGCCAATGAATCGCTTGTATTCTGGTGTTTCCTGGTCTGCGACTTGATCGAATCTGTTTCTGTTTTGATGGCTGCAAACCGTTTCTGCTGCCGTTCAACGTATCTGGCAAAGTCTTTCCGGTCCTTTTGCGCCTCTTCCTTTACCCGCTCCCGTTCACTCTGAACCTGCTTGAGTTCTTTTCGAATTCTGCCGATTTCTTCATCGATATTATACTCACCTGCTCCATAGGACGCCATGATCCCGGATATAAGGATTAGCTGGATCCATCTGAAGAGGCCGGTACAGTCTTTCATGGCCGCTCCTTTTGTGAGAAATAGTAGTAGCTTAAAAAATGAAAATTCAATTTGTAATAAAATACTTAATAAATAGGCAAAAAATATAAAGCATCAAGATACTAGTGCTTTTTTGATTTTATGTTAATATATTGTTAGGATTTTGTTAGTGCCTGATTGCACAAATACCTGAGGCTTCTCGACGGTCCTTATTATCCTGAGTTTCGTTGCTTGTCGGTTGCTTATGTCCGGTAAGCGTCTTCCTCGCGCCTCACAGAACACTAGTGTCTCCCGATGAAAATATCAGTTATGTACAATCACAGGCACTAGTGGAGCGTTTTGAAAGCATTATTTTCCGCTGTCAGGTGATATTTCAATGCCGTTTTTAAAGCGTCTTTCTGAGATTATTTCACCATTTTTATCGCGGATAATGAATGCGCCGTGCTTTCTCCCCATTGTATATTCGCCTGTTTTCTGTATTGCGCCGGATTTAAACCATTTGGTAAAAGGGCCGTTCTTTTCATTTTTTCTGAATGTACACTCAAAGGCTTTTTGCCCATTCGGGTACCATTCGGTGTAGGCCCCCTCACGTTTGCCGTTGACATAGGTTCCCGCTGCACACGTGCTGCCGTTTGTGTGCCATTCACGGAATTTTCCTTTTTTCCGGCCATCTACGTATGTGCACTCCCGCCATTTGGTGCCGTTTTCAAACCAGAGTGTGTGTTTTCCCTGCAAAACGCCGTTTTCAAAATATGATTCAGCATACAGGTTGCCGTTTTCATACCACATCAGGTCTTTGCCGTGTTTGACTGTGTCACCGTCCTGATTAACAATAAGCGTATACTTTTTGCGAAGCTGGCCGTTGGGATATTTCATTTCCCGGACCATTTCGGATTTGCTGCAGCCTCCAACAAGAATATGTATGGCAATGATTATTTGCAGGGCAGAATTTTTTCTCATACAATGCTTTCGATATGGCGGAAATACATATTCAATCTTTGATAAAAAATAATTTGTTGCATAAATATAAAAGGCTTCCCCGAAAGGAAGCCTTATCGTTACATAGTATTAACCGGAAATTACGGATTAACAACCTTGAGTGCACCGGCAAAGTCGGTGAAAATGCTGTTGTAATAGTAGCCGCCGGTTTCTTCACGGAGTTTCATAATCATGTTACCATCGTTACCGGATTCCGCCCCACTGCCGACGAAGGTCGCATTATAGATGGTCGGCTTTGAATAACCGGTTGCATCGCCCCTGTTATCGCTTGCGCAGCCGTCCATTTCAGCAGCTCTGTCGCCTGCATCATCAGACTGGACAACAACCCAGAACTGTCCTTTTCCATTGAATCCTTCATCCCAGTCGTATGAGTCGTCGCCGCAGGCGATCGCGCAGAGGTGCTTGGTATTGACCGAGCCGCCAAAGAACTCAAAACCATCATCCGCATTATTGGTTACTTCAATATTGTTGATAACAGTTTTATTTCCTACACCGCCCATTGTCAGGCCGTTGATTTCGTTTCCTTCACCGATATTGGTTCCGCCGTACCGGATTGAGACATAGGTGATCACGCCGGATGAGTCATCGGCAGCGGTTCCGCCGTATTCACCGCGAGGATCGTCAGGATTGATACCTTCGATCTGTTCGACTCCGGCCGCACGCTGCGTCACTGCGCTTCCAAGAACAATCAAACCACCCCAGAGTCCCCGGCTTGTGGCATTGATATCATCCTGGTATTTGAGGTCGTCCTGCTTTGCGGTCATGATAATCGGATCGGCAGTGGTTCCCTGTGCAATAATTTTTGCCCCACGGCAGATAATCAGCGCGCTTGCATTGAGCTGGCCGCCCGGCTCGGCTTTGATAACAGTTCCGGCCGGAATAGTAATCATTGCACCGCTTTCAACAAAGACAAAACCATCAAGGATATACGTTGTGTCCGCTGAAAGCATAAGGTCTTTTCCTGCAGCAACACTGTCGTCGGTGATAATTTTTTCCGGCTTTGATGTTGTGTCATCGGTGATCACGCCGGCTTTTACCTGTGAAGCAAATGTCCAGGACATCCAGTTGGTTGTGTTGAATGCGCCGATGTAGTTGGCTGTTTCAAAGAATGTGTCACCTGCCGGAAGAGCAGTACGCGTTGCGGTAAATGCTGCACTGCCTGCTGCCGGAATAAGCGTATCACGGCTCATGCCCGGATCAACATTGAAATGGTTGTTCACCGCCATCTTTGATACAATCGAATCCTTTGTGGCTGCATCACTGACATCAGAAAATTTGATTATCTCTTCAGCCGAATCTGCACCCCAGTCAGGATTTCCAATGTTATAAATGATACATGATGCAATATCCAGGTCTTCGCTGAGATAATGGTCGGTGACCAGATTACCCGCAGTGCCTTTTGCATCGTCAAAATTAATTGCATATGCATAAATCATTGCATTCTGTGAAACCGTATCGACTGTGGTGTCGACTGTGGTGTCACGGACTGTATCCGGAGATGTGGGGCTGTCATCGTCTTCGCAACCGGTGCTTGAAAGCATCAGAAGCGAAAATGCACCGGTAAGTGCTGCGCAGATCGCAAAATAGGAATATTTTCTGATTAGTTTACTCATGAGAAATCCTCCTAACAAAAATAAAATAAAGATTGGTTTTAAAAACAATGATGCTCATTGTGATTTAAAAAATCAGAATATTCACTCCTCCTTTCTTTCACTTTTTTTTGTTGCATATCCCATCTGGAACCAACTGTTATCGAATTTAAATCGGGTACTAAAAATCAAAAAGAAATATTGAGAAAACGTGAATATTATGTTAGAATTCTGTTAATATGCGTAACATTAAAAAATGCTAACAAAAACCTAACAATTATGCTGTTTGGATTTTGTTTGTGTTTGGTTTGGCCGGTGTTAGTTGTTATGGGCGATGTGTTGGTATAGCGGCGTTAATTTTGCGACTGCCGTCATAATCAAAGCTAAAAACTGTAGCGTATCCCAAGCGAAAATGTCCTGCCGATATCTTCCGCTTCAACAGTATAGTCTTTATCATTATAATGGTACACGAACTTTTTTCTTGTTCCGAGAATATTTTTTATTTTACCTTTTATCGAAAAATGCCTGAAAACTGTTATTCCGGCTGTAAAATTCACCATGTGCTGCGGTTTTTCCCAGATCCACGGAAGTGTCGATTTTGTCAGTTCACCCAGACGTTCTCCGAAAACATTGTAGAGCAAATTCAGATTCAAACCGATGTCGTGATTGTCGTAGCTGAGAAATATATTGCCCACATATGGTGACTGGCCCTGGAAAGGACGGCTTTCCGGTTCGTCGGGAAAATAGAGGGGGCTCTTTTTGCTGGTTCCCCGGCTTGAGGTATCATCTTTGAGCTTGACGAGTGAATATGCCAGCGTAAGGTTGCCGGCAACCTGAAAATCCCCGAGCTTTTTTCTTCCTTCAAACTCGATGCCGACAATGTCGGCGTCGGATTGCGTATTTTTATGAGTAGTGATATCATTTGTTTCGTCGAGGAACGTCAGTTCTATCGGTTTATGAATCACTTTATAGAAACCGCTTGCGGTCAGCAATTCACCCGGGTTCATGAACCATTCCCAGCGGATGTCTGCATTGTCAACCAGTGACCGTTTCAGTTGACGATTGCCCTGGTATGAGGGGCCGCCGGAAAAGGCCTCTGTTTTATATTGCGCCTTTTCCCTCATTGACGGCCGTACAAGTGTTCTTCCGTAGGCACAGCGTATATTCATGGTCTCGATCATTTTATAATTGAGCGATACAGATGGAAGAATATCGTGATCATTCATCGTAGCAATTGTGCTGTCGCGGTATTCTTCAAAAATGCTGCCTCCCAGCATATCGGTAACTTCGTACCGGACACCTGCCGTTGTCGAAAGTTTGTTAACAATAGGTAAATCAACCATTCCGTAGATATTGTATACATTCAGATTTCCGTCCCATTGTGCCTGCTGATTGGAATATGACAGAAACGTGATTCCCCATGAGGAATCGCTTTTCAATCCGATGGAATCTGGCCGGAAATACTGTTCCGGAGGGAGTTGAGTATTTGCACCGACATATGTACGAAGCTGATATTCGATAAATTCCTGGCGGCGCCGGCGTTTTTTTCCAAACCATAGTCCGCCGGCAGAAAGTGTCGCCGAATCATCACTCCATTGATAAAAAGGCAGCCTCAGGTCGAATGCCGCTGATGCTGCGTTTTCATTCAGGTCCCGCCATTTATGCGATGGCTCTCCCAGGTTTGCTTCAAGTGAATAGGGAGTCCGGGCCCCTTCGTCTCCGGTAAAATAGGCAATATTCCGCAGATCAGGCTCGGTCTGGGTGCTTTTTGTCAAGGACCCCCGCCACGAAAGCTCAACGGGCTGAGCACCAATTGTAAAACGGTGTTTGCCCGCCGGCTGAATGTAGTTCAGCGAACGCTCTGTATAATGAAGACGATAGGTATTGAAATCACCACTTTCTTTGTAATATTGAAAGAAACCGGTAATGTTTTTGGCGCGGTCGCTTGCATTTCTTGTATACATATAATCGACATTAAATTTATGACGGGGTGATAGTTTGTAGGCGGCATTGCATAAAATTCCCCAGGCAATTGTATTCTCCCCTTCGATAATTTGATAATTTGTTTCATAACCACCCGGTTCATTTTCAAGTGTATCCTGCCATTTTTCAAAAAAGTACTCCCGCTGGGGAATATCTTTTGAAAAGTCGTACTTATTACCGTAATTTGCTCCAATGATAAAACCCAGCGGACGGTCTGCTACCTGGAATGTGTTTCCAAGTGTCAGCGAATAGCTTTGATCCATGGGCGCCGTTTCTTTATACGGAGTAAACGTGGTATCAAGAGATTTTGCCAGGGTGTTTATAACCGTGATTGTATCACTCAGTTTATCGTCCGGGTCGGCAAGGCGTGGAGCATATTTGCTGCTGTTGAGATTATAGCTGAATGCCGTTGTATATTGGTCCAGCTCATCTTTGGTGTAGGAATTAAACAGTTCGGGTAATTCACGACTGCCGTCATCAATACCCAGCCAGTCAAGATCACCGCCGTCGTAGGTCAAATAATTTTTGCTCAGGCTTGTGCCGTGCTGATACCCGAGCGAAGCGCTTGCGGAGAGGATGAATTTTTCCGGGAACGGTTTTGTTTCTATGTCCACAACTCCACCGGCAAAGTTTCCGGGCAAATCAGGTGCGAATGTTTTATACGTGGTGATATTCTCAATCATTCCAGCGGGAAATAAATCCATATTGACCGCTTTTTTATCAGGATCGGGGCTGGGTATCGGGGATCCGTTGAGCATGGTAATTGTATATCTTTCGGGAAGGCCCCGTATGAGGACATACTTACCCCCTACCACCGATGCACCGGTAACGCTTTTCATGGCGTCGGCCGCGTCGCTTGCACCGGTGCGGGAAATTTCCTGCGCGCCGATTGCATCGGTAAAACTTATGGCGTCCTGCCGTTCCTTGAGCAGGACCGCGCCGCTGCTGCGCGCAGCCGTGCTTTTTACCACCATGCGCTGCATTTCTTCAACATCCGAAGTGGCCATTTCGATACTGACGTTGGTTTCCCGCCCTTTTTCAACGGTAATATCCTGTAGCGTGGATGTGGCGAACCCTTCCTGGGTGACCGCCAGGGAGTAGGTGCCCGGACGGATTCGTGTTATGCGGAAAACGCCTTTGAAATCAGTCATTCCACGCTGTCCGGTGCCTTCCAGGATTGCATGTGCACCAACAACTGCTTCACCGGTCTCCTGCGATACAACATTGCCTGTCAGAGTGCCCCGGTTTTCATCAATCGCTTCATCACTTTTTGGACCGGCGGTCTCAACGGCAAAATTGTGCACGCTCATGTCTTCGGGAAGAACATTTATTTCACGTTTGCACAGCGTATCATAGCCCTCCTTTGTCCCGCACAATACATAGTCGCCCGGTGTCGGCAGGACCTCTTCAAGAGCATAAAAACCGTCGGCATCTGTTGTGTCCCGAAAATTCGTTCCGCGGAGAAATACCCGTACGCCTTCAACCGGCGTGTCATCATATATCGAAACCACTCGTCCGCTGATAATCCCCGGGCGTGAAAACCAGGCCTCCATATCAGTATTATCGAGACTGCGCGGCATGAGGCCAATATTCAGTTCTTTGTCCTCACCGGTCGCCAGTTCAATTCCCGTGGCGGCGAAGGCATCATATCCTTTGTGCAAACTGATCATGGTATAGGTACCTTCCGGAATGCTGTCCAGCGTGTATGTGCCGGCCGAGTCGCTTTGCGTTTTAAAATCCGTGCCCTCCAGAAAAACCGGGACACCCACAAGCGGCTCCCCTGATTTTTCGTCGGCAACAGTTCCGGAAATCGAGCCAAATTTTATATTCTCAAGGTCTTCAAGGGATTGGTCACCTCCCTCGTCCCGCAGATAAATCGTCAGGTCGGTCGTACTGTCTTCTGCAATGGTAACATCGTTGATTTCGGTATCCGCATAGCCGGTCAAAGAAATTGCAACAACCCGGTTCCCCGCAGGAACATCAGACAATGCAAAATGACCGTTCGCATCAGTATAAGCCCATGATGAAGTTCCTTTTACGTATACGTTGGCCGCGGCAACCGGTCGACGGGTTTTGAAATCTATCACTTCGCCGGCAAGAATGCCGGACGGCACATCTTCCTGTTCCACATACGCGCCGAATCGACGGCGTGCCGGTGTGAGATTTATCCTTTTTTGAACAACATTCCTCGGCGCTATCGCTATATCGGCTATCGAAACGGATTCAAAACCCCGGCGTGTACCGATTAATGTATAGGTCCCTTCGGGAATAAAAGGTATTCGGTATTTTCCAAGCGAATCTGATACTGCTTTGAAATCCGTACCTTCGATGAATACAACCACTTTTTCAATCGGATCCCCGGTCCGCTCGTTTATCACTTTCCCATGTATAAATCCGCCTTCCTCAGCAGTTGGACCGCTCTTGTACAGGGAAATTTGAAATCGCGACGCCGCCCCGGCCGCAACAAGTATGTCTTCAACCCGCGCTTCTTTATAGCCCGACAAAGAGATTGCAAGCGTATAAGTGCCCGGAGGGATATTTTCCAGGATAAACTGTCCGCGTAAATCGGTATGAGTCCAGATATCGGTATCTTCAAGGTATACCAACGCGGCTATGCACGGTGAATCGTTACGTGACCTGGTCACCGTTCCTCTGATTGTTTCCGCATATATCATTAACGGAAGCAGCAGGATAAGAAAAACCGCAGAAAACATCGAATCAGCGCAAATAGGTTTTGGCACTATACACGAACTCCTTGATCGCCGGGTATGGAAAAAAAATTATTTTTGAATAAACATAATTGTATAAGCAAACAAGGTAAAGTACCTGTGGAATGTTAGGAAAATCTTTGCGAAATGTTTGTATTTTGTTAGCCGGCAAACATTATGGTGCAAATTCATTATGCTGCAATTTCCTGCAGCAGGTGCGCGTGCACTGCAAATCGGTACCTGTTTCTTGCCATGGGTATTCAGTATAGCTATGCCTCATTGCATGTATTCATCTACCCGGATTATCAGTAGTTTTCGGAAGATGAACGGAAAACACAGAACCTGAGCCGATTTTGCTCTGGACACTGACATTGCCGTTATGCGCCAGGACGATATGCTTTACTATGGCCAGGCCGAGGCCTGTCCCGCCGAGCTTCCGGCTTCGTGCCTTGTCCACCCGGTAGAATCTTTCGAAAAGGCGGTCAAGATGTTTCTTTTCCACGCCCTGCCCCTGGTCATGCACGGCTATTTGCACTTCATTGCCGGTAGAAAAAGCTTTAATAGTTACCTGTTTTCCGTCGTCGCTGTATTTAACGGCGTTATCGATCAGATTGATGATCGCCTGTTCAATGAGAAATGGATTGATTACAGCATATGTGCCGTTGTCGCATTCGAGATTTATCGCAATATTTTTATCATCAGCTTTTTTCTGGCATACCATGATTGCTTCTTTAATAACCGGGACTAACTGGCTTTTTTCAAGTTCAAGGCCTTCTTTTTCCGCATCTGTTTCGATTTTTGACAATATAAGAAGGTCCTGGATGATGGAGTTCAGGCGGTCGACATGAGTGGCAATAATCTGCAGGAACCGTTTCCGGTCCTCATCGTCCACATTCCCCTCCAGGAGGGTTTCGACAAAGCCGTGGATTGAAGTAAGTGGTGTTCGGAGTTCATGTGATACGTTGGCGACGAAATCCCGCCGGATATTCTCAAGCCGTTTCATTCTCGTCACGTCATTCAGCACCATCAGTGCACCGATTGTGTTGCCCTGGCGGTCGTGAAGAACTGTTCCGTGCAATTGTATGAAAAGTACATTTAATTTGGCGGATGTCAAGACAATTTCTTCTTCGATTGTCTGCATTTTGTCGAGCAGCAATGTTTCTTTAATGAACCGCTGCATATCGCTGTTTCTGATTGATTCCTGAATAAGCCTTCCGGTCGCGCTGTCCCGGTCGACACTCAACATTGCTGAGGCCGCTTCGTTGAGACTGATAACATATTCGTCATTTGTGACTGCAATGACGCCTTCAACCATGCATGAAAGTATGGCCTGCTGTTCGCTGTGCTGTCGGGTGATCGTACTTATTCGATCGTCAAGTTGCCGGGCCATGGTGTTCATGGCTTCAGCAAGTTTACCCAGTTCGTCGGTACTGGGAACGGCGAGTTTCTGTTTGAGTTCGCCTGAAGCGAATCGTTCTGCACCCTGCTTCAGCTCTTCAACCGGTTTGCTGAACCGCCGCGAGATAACAACACTGATCAGCCCGATAATAACGACTATCAATGCACCGGCGAGTACTACGCCGTAAAATGTTGCATGAAGAGCTTTGGTGATGGATTCTATCGGCAGTGATGTCCTGAGGACGGCCGATATTTTATTATCGATTACAAGCGGCAGCGCAACATACATCAGATTTCGCTGGAGGGTAGCGCTGAACCGCATTGATACTCCTTTATGGCCGCCGAGTGCGGTAATAATTTCCGGGCGGTTGGCGTGGTTGTCCATGGTTTCAGGATCGCGTTCGGAATCGCCGACCACCAGTCCGTCCGGGAGAATAATCGTTATGCGCGTTTTGCTTTTTTTTCCTTTAGCAACACAGAAGCTGTCGATGGGATTGTAATTTCCGTTTTGCAGATATGAGACAATTTCATCTTTGACAAGCAGTGCCCTGGCTTTAAGGTCCATTTCAGTCTGGTTCAGGTGAAACGATCTGAATGTGCTTGCCGAATACAGGGTTATTCCGGCCAGTGCGGCGAAGGTGATAATAACATACGACGGATAAATGTGCCAGAAGAACTGCTTTCTTTTCATTATAGCATTTCCTTGAACCGGTAGCCGACTCCGCGGACCGTTTCTATGTACTTGCTGTAATTTCCGAGCTTTTTCCTGAGTCCTACAACGAGCACATCAACGCTTCTGTCGGTAACGGGGTAATTGTCACCGCGCACTGCATCGACAATCTGATATCGCGTAAAGGCCCAGCCGGGCCGGCTTGCCAGAAAATGCAACACTCTGAATTCGGTGTAGGTCAGGTCGACCCGTTTTCCGTTAATTGTTACTTCGTGACGGCCGGGGTGGATCAGGATATCTCCCATGGTCACCGGATGATCTTCATCAACCGACTCACGCGATTTTCTCCGCAGGACCGCGCGTATCCGTGCAATCAGGACCCGGGGGCTGAACGGCTTGACAATATAGTCGTCCGCGCCAAGCTCGAGCCCCGAAACAATATCCGCCTCCTCGCCTTTTGCCGTCAGAATAATGAGTGGAATCCCCTGCAATTTCGGATCCTTTTTCAGGATACGCGATACCTCAAGGCCGTCGATTCCCGGAAGCATAAGGTCAAGAATGATCATATCCGGGGGTTTGGTGCGTATCTTTTTCAACGCCTCTTCACCGCTGGTTACTCCTGAAGGACGGTACCCCTCCTTGGATAAATTATAAATGGTAAGTTCGAGAATATCCTCCTCGTCTTCAACAATTAATATTTCCTCACGCGCCATGTTTTCCTCGCCTTTCGAATGGTATTGTTAAAATGCCGTTTTCCATTTCCGGGAAATGATTTTTGCCGCAAGATTCATAATCAGAACAAAAACCACAAGAATAAATGAAGCCCCCCATCCAATCGAGTGCCACTCCTCATAGGAAGAACGGGCATAGTTGAAAATGATCAGCGGAAGTGAGCTGATCGGTTTGAGAATGTTAATGTTCATGAATGAATTGCCGAAAGCAGTGAACAGAAGCGGGGCGGTTTCGCCGGCTATTCTGGCAATGCTGACAAGCGCGCCCGTAATAATTCCGCCCATGCCTGCAGGAAGAACGACTTTCAGAATCGTGAGATAATAGGGAGCGCCGAGACCGAATGACGCTTCTTTGAGCGAGGGCGGTATCAGCTTGAGGGTCTCTTCGGTGGTCCGAACTACCACCGGAAGCATCATAATTGCAAGCGCAATACCCCCTGAAAGCGCGGAAAACCCCCCCGCTGGTTTTACAAACCAGAGGTACGCAATGATACCGATTACAATAGAAGGAATTCCGTGAAGAATTTCAACGCAGATTCGTGCTGCATAGGCCACAGGGCTGTTTTGCTTCTCGGCAATGAATATGCCGGTCATAATTCCAGCAGGTAAAGCAAGCGCCGAGGCAAGCAGCAGAAGTATGCCTGTTCCTGCTATGCCGTTGGCGATACCTCCTCCAACCTCGCCGATCGGTCTGGGGATATGCGTCAGAAATTCCCAGTTTATAGAAGCAATTCCCTGTCTGAAAACATAAAAAAGGATTATGAACAGCGGCACGAGCGCAATCAGCGATAAGACAATGACGGTGGATTTGAAAAAAGCGTCTGTCGCCCTTCTCATCCCTGCATTTTCTTTTTTCATATTTTTCTCCTGCTTATGCCGTGGCGCCGAATCTCTTAATTGATTCCCTTCCGACAATATTGATGATTGCGGAAATAGCAAAAAGTATCAGTGCGATTTCTACCAGCGATGACATATACAGTTTGCCGGTGGCTTCGCTGAATTCATTTGCAATGACACTTGCCATCGTATTTGCCGGACTGAAAATGCCTGTGGGAATTTTATTTGAATTTCCAATAACCATTGTCACCGCCATCGTTTCGCCAAGCCCCCTGCCGAGGGCAAGCACTGTTCCGGCAAAAATACCGGAACGGGCGTAGGGGAATATTATTCGCTTGATTACTTCAAATCGTGTTGCTCCCAGGGAATAAGCGGCTTCTTTTTCCTCCGCCGGTACCATACTGATAACTTCCCGGGCAAGTGATGCAGAATATGGGACCATCATAATAGCCAGTACAATCGATGCCGTAGCGATACCGATCCCCAGCGGGGGAATATTCAATTGTATTTCAATCCACCTGACAATTGGAACAAGATAAAAAAATGCCCAGAATCCGAAAATAACCGAGGGAATTCCTGCAAGCAGCTCGATCATGCTCCTGACAACTCCTGAGAGCTTTCCAGTGCGGTAGTATTCACCCAGGAAAAGTGCCAGTGCAAGTGAAAAAGGGGTTGAAATAAGCAGGGCCAGAAATGAGGTAAGCAATGTGCCGGCGATAAACGGCAATGCCCCGAATTCCCCGTGCACCGGATCCCACGTTTGTCCGATAAGAAATGACGGGCCGAATTCTGCAAGTGAAGCAAAAGAATTGATAACGAGTGTAATAAAAATGCCGGATACCAGAATAATAATTACAACAGGTGCAATGTGTATAAGTACCCGGAAAAATGTTTCCATCTGCTCAAAATGCGTGATTCTGGTCTGAGCTTTGTTTTTCACTGGTTGTTGCGCCTCTCTGCACAATGTGCCCGGGTTTGTTGCACGTCATTATTTCCTGAGTTTTTTTCCTTTACAGGTGACAGAATTCAGCATTTTTTCGGCAATTGAAACGACATTTTCAGGAAGAGGCGCATAATCCAGGGGCGTGGTAAGTTTCTGGCCCTCATGAGTCATCCACCATAATAAGTCAACAATTGCCCCGGCTTTTTCTTCAGAACGCTTGCCATAATCCTGTTTTTGATAAATAATTACCCAGGTAAAACCGACAATCGGATACCCTTTTTCGTTTTTCGTGTTCGTGAGCGATATCCGGGCATCCGGGGGTATTTTTTCCGGTTTAACTGCTATTGTTGACTCAAGCGTAGGTTTAATAAACTTTCCTGAAGCATTTTTTACCCGGGCCTGTGTCATATTATTCTGGACCGTATACGCCAGTTCGCAATAGCCGATGCTTCCGGGGAGCTGTTTTACCAGCCCTGAAACGGCCTCATTACCTTTCGCACCAAGGCCTTTGGGCCAGTTTACTGCTTTGCCACGACCTGCAATCTGTTTCCACATCGGACTGATTTTTGAAAGATAGTCGGTAAAAATGAATGTCGTGCCGCTGGCGTCGGCCCGATGCACAATAATAATGTTTAGCTTGGGGAGTTTTACTCCGGGATTAGCTTCCCGGATTTTTTCATCACTCCATGAGGTGATTTTGCCCAGAAATATATCGGCGATTATTTCGGGCGTTAATTTCAGGTCCGGGTCTCCCGGAATATTATATGTTATGGCCACGGCACCGAAACAAACGGGGATATGAAGGATATTTTCGGCATTTTTGAGCTCCCTGTCGCTCATAAAGGCATCTGTACCGCCAAAATCAACGGTTTTGTTCAGAAGCTGGCGGATGCCGCCTCCGGATCCGATAGGTTGATAATTAATGCGAATGTTTCTATTTTTCGAATAAATACTGAACATTTTGGAATATAAAGGGTAGGAAAAAGTTGCTCCTGCTCCAAGGATTTCCATGGGCGCGGCCAGTGTCGAATGCATACATACAAACAAAGCGATCAGTATTTTGTAACAGATTTTAGGTCCAGATCTCATGAGCATGTCCCTCCCGGAAAGTCTTTACAGGCAAATAATCAATTCATACACCAGATAATTAATCCCTGTTCAGAAAAGCCGCTGGCAAAGCCATTTCTGAAAAGATACTAATTTCAGTTAGATAAGGTTTTTATTAGTAGTATTAATAATGTTTAATTAAATACCTCCTTTCAATTCGATAAATGCTAGAATTATGTTAGAGTTGTGTTTGTCTGGTTCTCCAGCCTTTGTTGCTGAATCAATAATTACAAAGAGTTAAGACAGAAATAGTTGTTTCCGGAACCTTTCAAATATGAACATTATGTTAGGATACCTTTTGCAGGTTTGTAATTTTACCATATTTTTAAGTTAAGATTATAGTATTATCATATTAAGAGATTGAACAGGCATTGCGACATCTTAATTATAAATTGTGCACCTCTTGATTTTCACAGATTTTTGCAGGAATAGCGGCCTGTCTGGTACACCGGGGTAATTTCAAGTCAAAATGTTAGCCTGCTTACAATGGCGCCATTTACAAACTATATTAATTCTTCCGGAAAAAAATATTTTTTACGCTATACAATGCGTTCGCCGAAATATATTTTTAATCCCTGTTTTGCAATTGATCATCAGAATAAATCGCGTTGACAGATTTGACAAACTAGACAACCATAATCACTAAGCGTTGCGGAAAAATATTTATGGCAGAAGACGTGGATTCGAATAAGAGATATATTAAGATCCTGAAAATTATTGCCGTATTTGCTCTCCTGTACTGTTTCCTTGTCAGCATCAAATTGATGGGGACTTCATTTAAGATGTTCGGTAAGGGATTTGCCGAGGGGTTGATCACTTCTACCTCGCATCCGCTTGTCGGCCTTTTCATTGGAATTCTTGCAACGAGCCTTGTCCAGAGTTCATCAACCGTGACATCGCTTGTTGTCGGATTTGTTGGTGGCGGGGTGCTTCCGCTGGAATACGGCATTCCGATTATTATGGGTGCCAATATCGGTACGAGTATTACCAATACGGTAGTATCACTTACTTTTGTTACCAGAAAAGAAGATTTCAAGCGTGCATTTGCCGGTGCGACGGTTCATGATTTTTTTAATCTCAGTGCCGTAGCAGTTCTTTTTCCCCTCGAGCTCCAGTTCCATTTTATCGGTAAGATGGCATTGGCGCTTACCGAAGTTTTTAAAAATACCGGTGGCGCAAAGTTCACCAGTCCACTTAAAATCATCATCAGCCCTGCAATCAATGCGCTGGAGAATTTATTGACAAAGGTTATGGGGCTGGCCGATACCCCGGCAGCAATTATCCTTCTAATTATAGCTGTTTCTTTTTTGATCGGTTCTCTGGTTTTTCTAGTGAGAACAATGCGTTCTCTCATTATTACCAAAGCCGAGGGTGCTGTGGACCGGTTCCTGTTCAGGAACGATTTTGTTGCGATCCTGATCGGCCTGATAATTACCGTGAGTGTTCAGAGCAGTTCGGTCACGACTTCGCTTATAGTCCCACTCGTTGGTGCGGGGATTATTTCTTTACGACGGTGTTATCCCTTTACGCTCGGGGCCAATCTCGGGACTACCTGCACTGCAATTCTGGCATCCCTTGCCACGGTCGGAACTGCCCAGGGGGGTGAAGTCAATACGATTGGTGTAACTGCTGCGTTTGCGCACCTTTCATTTAATATTCTGGGGATCGGGATTTTCTATCCATTACGGATTGTGCCGATTACACTGGCGACAAAGCTTGCTGCAATTGCTTCTGAATCCAAAATATGGGCCGTGGCATTCGTTATCGGTGTTTTCTTTGTTTTGCCCTTGATCTTGATTCTGCTTATGCGTTAGGGAGGCGACTATGCTGAAAGAAATTCTTCATCTGTGGAAAAACCATGAAATTATGTCCAAAGCGGTAACTACTTTCGGCGAAATGCTCACGGAGTGCCATGGGCTGTTTGTAAGTAGCTGGCGGGTTTTTAACAGCAAAGAAGTTTCTGAAGCTGAAAGTGAAAATATCCATAATCGTGACAGGGTTATCAATGAAAAAGAGCGCGAGATACGACGCCTCCTGGTGGAGCATCTGGCGATGAATCCCGGTGAAGACGCTTCAGGGTGTCTGGCGCTTATGAGCGTGATAAAAGATGCCGAGAGAATCGGGGACCATTCAAAAAACGTTTACGATCTAGCAATGCTTTCGAAAGATATCTTGCCCCGGATAACGCATCTTGAAATATGCACTGAAATATACGGTAATATCTCTCAATCGCTGAAGAACCTCTCCGAAGCTTTTATCGATTCAGATGAAACCATGGCTCGTGAAATTCTGGACCGCTATATGAAAACCAAGCCGCTCTGTAATAAAATAGTGCAGGACATGTTTACACAGGATGTTCCGAAAAAGGAGGCAATCACCGTGGTCCTGCTCGCCCGCCATCTCAAGCGAGTCAATTCGCATACCAGTAATGTTGCCTCAGGCATATTTTTTCCTCTTGACAAAATAGATTTTGTCCGTGCCGGCCTGGTAGATTGAAAAATCTTCTCAATTCCGGGGTTGCTAATATTTTTCTAACACAAGGCTAACAATATGCTAACATTTTTGGCGGGCAAAAACTATTTTACCATCCAAATCAATGTCTAATCATATTTGATACCTGCAGGATGGTGTCAAAAGGAGAGTGTCATGCTGAAAGAAATGGTATTGCTCTGGAAAGGCAATTCTGTCATGGAAAAGGCGATTGATACATTCCATACGATGCTTGGGGATTGCCATATTCTGTTTGAAAAAGCATGGAATGTTTACGCCGGCAAAATGGATATTGAGAATCACAGTGATGATATTCATAGTCGGGACAAGTCGATCAATGAGAAGGAGCGGGAGATACGCCGTTTGCTGGTCGAGCATTTGACGCTCAAGCCGGGCACGGATTCCTCAGGGTGCCTTGCATTAATGAGTATGGTGAAAGACGCCGAGCGTATTGGAGACTATTCGAAAAACATTTATGATCTTTCATCAATGAGTGGCGGAAGGACTTGCGGATTGACTCATGCGGATACGATTGAAAAAATCCGGGATGCGATTGCGCTGTCGCTAGGCGAACTGCAGCAGGCTTTCAAAGCATCCAATGAGCATATGGCCAAACGAATTCTGGATCGGTATATTGCGACAAAGCCGTTGTGCAAAGAAATCGTAAAAAATATTTATAGTGAAGAGATTTCCAGACAGGATGCTCTTGTTTGCATTTTATTGACACAATACTTGAAGCGGATTAATTCGCATGTCGGTAATGTGGCCTCAGGGATCATTTTTCCACTTGACAAAATAGATTTTGTCCGCGCCGGACTTCTGGATTAGTCATCCG
>WJKA01000640.1 GCA_014729375.1 Chitinivibrionales bacterium | reverse complement strand
TATTTTCCAGCGTCAGATGGGCCAATCCTGTTAAGTATGGAATATATCAATAGAATTTGCAACCCAAAAAAGCTTATTCCTTCGCAAAACCCAGGTTCATCCGGCATCTGCATTGAAATACCACTCTTTATATGGTAATGCTTTTCTTTATTTGGAGTAACTACTCAGGTGGGTCGGCCTTGTCCATAAGGACCTGAGTAGTTACTATTTGGAAAAAGATTGCCATCCCTGGAATATCAGAAAAATGCCTGATTATAGTTATGCCGGCAGACCGGCATAGGAAGAATTCAGAAACAAAGTAACCCGGGGCCGGGGCTGGAGCTTCCGCTGTGAACAAGACTATCCAGATATATCAATCGTACCGCTGAACCAGGCAGTTGCACTATCGCTACCGAGTCGCAAAAATGCGACCAATTAACTGCTGGTATTTCTCGGTCTAAGATTTTTATTTGATTTGGATTCAATTACTTATGGTTTAAATAAATAATTGGCATAGCATTTGTACATTTCCAGTCTTGAAAGGATGACAAAGTAGTGATGCCACAAAAATTAACCAGAGGAAAAACATGAAATTCCCGGAAAAATACAAAGCAGCGATACTGGCAGCAGGATTATGCGCGGGCATGTGTTCTGCAGCAGGGTCGGAAAAAACAACAATATCAGCTTATGGTTTTAAAGCTATTGATATCCCTCAATCGCTTGCCCAGTCGCTGCAGGAGCACATTGAATCAAATCTGATTCATTACAACAATTTCGAAATTGTTTCAAGAAATGATATAGACAAGATATTTGCAGAAACAAAACTTCAGCAGAAGGGATTCTGTTCCGACAGTGAATGCTTGATCCAAGCCGGAACAATACTCGGAGTTTCCAGGCTCATTACCGGTACTATCAGCAAGGTAGGCACGACCTATAACCTGGTCCTGAAAATGATAGATATCAGCAACGGAATCATAGAATCATCGGTCAACAGCCAGTGCCGGGGGACAATCGACTCGCTTCTGCCCCTTGCTGATAATGCCCTGAACGGGCTGCTTGCGCAAACTGTCAAACCAAAAATAATATTGAAAGATCCAATTGTCATGCGTACCGACACTATAGTCAACACGGTCGTTGACACAATACGTATACACACTTTTTCCCGAAAGGAGGAAAATGCACTACAACCCGGACCAATTGGTACATCCGGTTCCGGAGCGCAAAAATTACGCAGCATAGATTCAAAGAAATTAGGCCTTGGTGCGATGTCGATACTTGCGGGTATCGCGCTTATTTTTGTTATAAATTCTATCATTTAAACACTTATTGAATGGAGGAAACAATGTTTATCAGTAAAGCAACAATAATTACTATGATAGCGGGCATTATCCTGGTATGTCAGGCGCCCTGTTTTTGTCAGACTGAAGAAGCGTATGATGAGTATGCTGGTGAAGAGATGGAGTCGAACCGCCTGTCGGGCCCCCGCATGGGAATAACCTATGTTCTTCCGGGCAAGATGCAGGATCGTCTGGAAGAAAATAAGATTGACCCGGTAATCAGTCAGTTCGGCTGGCACTTTGAATGGATTGTTGCGCCGCGCACCGGCGGCCCCGGATTTGTTATTCAGGCAATACCGTTCATCGGCGGCGTTGAATACGGCACCATTATCCCGAGTACATCACTGGTAATGGGTATTCGCATGCCAATCGGAATGGAGTTCGGCATGGGACCGCAGGTATATTACACGGGCGACAGAAAAGATCCGGTGGGGACCTCACTGCTGATCGGGGTCGGCCAGAGCCTGAATTTCCGGGGCGTAAACATACCGCTTAATGTGGGAATTTGTACCAACGATGAAGGCCAGCGGGTATCGTTCGTGTTCGGCTATGCGATAAAAAACAAGAAGAACCGGAGTTTTCATTATTAATCGATTTCTATATAGATTGGAAAAGGCCCGTGCCAGGCGCGGGGCTTTTTTTATTGTCCGGCGGTCATGTCAGGCGAAACGTCAACCGCAACACATTGAGCTACAGAATTGGAGATAAAACAAAGGTCATGGGCCTGGTCGTGAAGTTTTTCGTATTCCTCCTGCGAAGGGACCTTTTCGCCGCTGAACCGGACGAAAGGCGCCAGCTTGACATTGGTAATCGCCGGTTTTCGCTCATCGTTCCGCCCCAGAACGGCAACGGCATTGTCTGCGTACCTGTCAACGATAAAGCCTTTCTTTGATGCCAGCGCCAGAAATGTCAGCATATGGCAGCTTGCCATGGAAGTCACGAATGCCTGTTCGGGATTTAAACAGTTTTTATTACCCAGAAAATCAGGGGCCGCAGACGCGCAAATACTGCCGCTGTCGCCATAAGCGACCGTATGGTCTCGTGTGTATGATTTATAGTCAAATGATTCGGAATCCCGTTTCCATTCGATTTGTATCTTATGTTCGGACATTGGTGGATTTTCTTTCTGCGGTTACGGTTACAATTGCGGTCTGTTCCGGATACGCTATCATATCCGGCAGAGGCCCGGTCTCTGAGTAATGATGAATGAGGACAGCAGGCTGTTTCTTGCGGAATACTGCCCAGACTAAGATCATCGTTCCATTGCTTTCTTTAAGCTGTCTAGCTCCTGGCGATGGTGACGGAGTTTCTTTTGTTTGCACGCTTCAATCAGATACAGAAAATACCAGGAAATATTATGCGTGCCTTCCTGGCCCCTGATTGTACATAATGAATCTCGACAGTGAAGTGTTTCCGGGGGGAGTGAATGGTGCTTTACAATTCCCCACAACTCATGAGGAAGACCGGTGCAACTGTAATCGGGACATCCAGGCGCCAGTGAATCATCCACCGGCGTCAGAAAATTTTCAAACAGAGAATCTTCATACCAGAAAACACAGAATTCGAAAGCCGTATCCGCAGCGGCTGCGGCTGTATCATCAGCATGCAGAGAGTCGGCAGGAGAATCGTTTTGAGCCATGCCCCGGGATACTACGCCAGGCACGCACAATAGTATTACTCCCAGCATTGTGTATTTCAGAAAACCGCGTATTTTTTTCATGAATAGAAAATAATATGATTACAGAGGAAAATTCCCGGCATGTTTGTTGATCCACTCCGCGGCCGCCTGCTCACCGCTGAGCATTCGTCCATTCTTCCTTAAAACTTCCTTGCGGTAATGCTCGATATGACAGATCTGTTCGACCATGCGCACGCAGAATTTTGTGGATTCATCTTTGAACGCAACCCCGATTTCGCAATGGCCGTTTACTTTCCTGCACCATACAACCCTGCCGTCGGCCTCATAGGTGTCATTGATATGAGGAAAACTGATTTTGATAGTAGATCCCGGCGGCATGGTATCAGAAGAGACAAAACATATGCCTCCTTTGCTGATATTTTTAAGCTGCTGCCTGCTCTTCGATGAGCTTTCGGGGACCGTGTATTTAATAGGAACGTCTGACGGGTGCCGTATAAATTGTCGCATGTTTTTCTGTAATAAAGGGTTATGAGAATTCTTCAGCGAAGATAATATATCATTGGCCGGGAAGTATCCCCTGAAATATCGCTTCCCTTGCAATATAATATAATAAGAAATTTACTTTTTCGCCAAAATTCCTTGAGTAAGCAGCCATTTAATTCAGTTTGGCTAGTGTACTGTATCGCAAATACATGTGTGTTTCCGTAGAGCTGTTTTCGTGCCTGTTGAGGCGTGAAGATGGCGAATGCCGGGTGTATTCAACTGATCCTGCTCCGCCATAGCGTGGCTACGCGACGGCGAGTGAGCAACGAAGACAGGGATGAAAAAAGCCTGTGGAAACATATTCGTATTTGCGATACAGTACACTAGTATCCCTGCTGTTGTTCAGCCTGGCTTTTTGTCCAGTACAAAAAAAGAATATTGCTCAGTGCTGTCCAGAATAAATTGAAAACTATGAGAATATTGATCAATGAATTATAAATGCGCAGCTATTTTACAAATAGGTGAACTCGGAAATGTCATCAAAAGAATCGAATAAAGAAGGTGTGAGGAGGAACACTTGGTTCCCCCTCGTGCGACATTTCGTCGTCCACCCTGCCGGCTATCCCTTGGCAGGTTGCTCCACATCGCGTAACGGAACCGAAGGTCAGCAAGGTGAAGACAGATAAACGTGACGCACGGCGACTTGCCAAGATTTTTGAGTGCGGTGATTATGCCTGTTGCTATGTCCCGGATGCCGAACGTAGGGAGGGCCGGCAGATAAGCCGTACGCTTATCGGAATACAAAGCGATATTGTCGCGGTAAAAAATCGTATCAAAATGATGCTGTACTTTCACGGTATCACCGTCCCGTTTGCAGAGAAGAGCACTTGGACGCCCAAGTACTTTCGGCAATTGCATGAGTTGGAGGTTGGTGAAAAGATTCTTCTGTCGTTGGGAGTCTTGCTTGACCAGCTTGAGTCGTTAAACCTCGATACATAAATACCTACATCTCTTTCGCCCTCCTCGGCTTCGCCGTAAAAAGCACAGACCAGCGTTCCATTCGAAGCTTGAGCGATCGTTGCCGAATGAACCTCACCAATGCCCCCATACGAGCAATTTTTCTGCACAAAATGTGATTCAATGATCGCATTGGTCCTTCCGGAATGAAAGGTTTCATGTGCTTCTATGTACTGAAAAGGTCCATTCAACAGCAGCACAAATGAAAAAATTTACAGGATATGATTCACGCTGCTATATCGAATCATATCATTGATGATGAATAGCATTTGGCCCCCACTTTGTTATAGGTGTAGTAGATTTTTTTTCTCTTCGCGGATCATTGCTATTGTGATATTACTATTTTTTTTGCATGTTTCCGTCCACCAGACTGTATTTCAAGGATATATGAGCCCGAAGGACAGCGGTGCATATCGATTTCATATATAACTCTTTTTATCGTGCAGGGCTTCCGTCAATACTGCTCCGTCAAGCCTTAGAATCCTGAGGTCCGTCGAAGTGTCGATCTCCTGGTGTGCCCTCGCTGCGGCGGAGAAATGAGAATCGTTGCTTTTATCGAGCAAGCAACAGTCATAGAAAAGATTCTTCGTCACTGCAGCAAATGGAAAGAAAGCTTGTCGCGCGCCCCTCCTCAAATAATGCATGCCACTGATGCAGACGACACACTTGGAAACCTTGACTACAGCTTCTTCGCAATGAACTGCATCTGAACACACCCGTTTCTTTGATTCGCCCACAAGACCGGAGACTGGTACGC
>WJKA01000639.1 GCA_014729375.1 Chitinivibrionales bacterium | reverse complement strand
GAGTGCATCAGGCTGTATTCGAAGCAGGATTATGAATCCCGTCCAGAATTCACAACACCGGAAATACGGCGCACCGATCTTGCCTCGGTGATTCTCACAATGAGTAATCTGAACCTTGGCAGAGCCGAAAATTTCCCGTTTGTGCAGCGACCGGCAAAAAAATCACTTTCGGACGGCTATTACCGGCTGCGGGAGCTCGGAGCACTGAACAGAGAGGGAAAAATAACCCGGCTCGGCAAAAAAATGGCTGCATTTCCTCTTGATCCGCCGATTGCGCGAATGCTGTTGTATGCACAGCGTCATCATGCGCTCAGGGAAATATGCATTATTGCCTCCGCTCTTTCGATTGTCGATCCGCGTCTGGAGAGACGTGAAAATGAAACGGGCGCTGAGACCGGCCATAATAACAATTGCCATCCTGATTCTGATTTCATGAGTTTTGTGGCGCTGTGGGACAGTTACCGCCGGAAAACAAAAGGAAAAAATGGATACCGGAAGTCAATACAATTCTGCAAACAGCACGGCTTATCCGTCGTGCGTATGCGGGAGTGGATTGATGTTTATGATCAGATTGTCCGGATAATCCATTCGATGAAAGGATTCAGGATCAATACGTCGCCGGCTTCCTATGAAGCTGTTCACAAGAGCCTGCTTTGCGGATTGATGAGCACGATTGCGGTGCGGCAGGAGAACAAACTGTACCGGGGCTCGAAAGAGCACGATATTATGATATTTCCCGGATCGGTGCTTTTCGGGAAAGAACCTGAATGGGTGCTGTTCCATGAACTTGTCGAAACCCGCCGGCTTTATGGACGAACTGCTGCAGCAATCAGGCCCCGCTGGATTGAGGGGCTCTTTGCAAAACGGTGCACCTGTACCTGGAAGGAGCCGTTTTTCGATCCCCGTACAGGCACAGTGAAAGCATATGAGCAGGTGACATATAAAGGTTTGACACTTGTCAAAAATCGGGTTGTGAATTATGGTCTCAAGCGGCCGTCACACGCAGCGGAGCTGTTTATCAGACAGGCGCTTGTCGAAGAACAGCTAAAAGCCGGATACAGATTTCTGCAGCACAATCATATGGTTCGTGAAAAGATATTCGGAGCACAGGATAAATTGCGGACAAGGGCCTACTATGCCGGCGATGAAGCTCTTTTTGATTTTTACGCTGAGCGGCTTTCCAATGTCAAAAGCACGCGCGAAATGAGCAGGAAAATCGCCCGGCGGGGTAACGACGCCTTTCTGTGCGTTGACAAAACAGAGTTGCTGGCAGAACCACTACCGGATTACCAGTGCGATTACCCGGAAACCATCGTGATTGGTACCGCGCGTGTTGATGTTTCCTATGTGTTTGCTCCCGATGCCGGTGATGACGGGGCTACCGTCACCATTCCATTGCACCTGTATAATGCGGTTCCACTTTACTACTGGGAGTGGCTTCTGCCGGTTTTCCGGGAAGAGCGGATAAGAATATTTGTGCGACAGGTACGAAAAAAGGTGTCGGATGAGTTGCCGCCTGCTGAAGAAATGGCGGCAAAAATAACCAGCCTGCTGGAACCATTGCCCATGCCCTTTCTTGCGGCACTGTGCACGATTGTCCGGCAGCTTTACAGTATACATGTTTCCGCGAATCAGATTAATTGTGCTGCATTTCCCGACTATCTATGGGTACGAGTACGGGTTGTCGACAGTAAACAGCGGGCCCGGGATATGTTCCGGCTCCCACAGCAAAAACCGAACCTTCCCTTTCCCGGACTGCTGAAACGGCCGCCGTTCTGGGCGCCGCATTGTTCGAAATGGGAGCGAACCGGGCTTGTCAATTGGGATTTCGGCGATGTGCCCGCCACAATCATGCTGTCCGCCGGAACCCAGATCGTGCCGCTGACCGGGTATATGGCTCTCTGCAGGGAGGAGGATACGGCAAACCTCCGGGTTTTTTTCTCCCGCGAAAGCGCCGAAACTTCCCATAGAGAAGGAGTTGCCTTTCTGCTTGAAAAAGCACTTGAAGTGGAGCTGGGATGGGCCTGTGGCTCGTTTACCGCACCGATTGATCTCATACGGCATTGCAGAGATTTTACCGATAAAAAGGAGCTGAAAAAGACAATAAACCGGTACGTAGCAGAATTTGTCCTGGAACTACCCGATCATGTTCCCCGGAGGCAGGAAGAATTCGAATCGTTAACCCGGCAGGCTTCCGGCAGGATTCCGGATGCACATTCAGTGATATGCGCCTGGTTTGATACGCTGGCTGCTGAATACCGGAATTGTATTGAAATACTGGAGCGGTTTGACAAAAAGTATAATGATCCGCGGTTTTCGGATATTGCCGGCGGGCTGTATGATGCGCTTGATGGATATATTTCCTATGTGTTCACACCGCAGTGCTCTGTACGGTTTATTGAACAGGCCTCACGATATCTGCGGGCGTTTGCATGCAGAATTGAACAGGCGTTTGAAAAACCTGTCACGTACAGACAATCAATCAATGTTATTGCGGATATCCGCAAAGAGTATCGAGTGCTGCAGCAAATGCCCCGTACCCGATTTTATTGGATAAAAAAAGAGCTGGAAGAACTGCATTTCATGATTGAGGAACTTGCCGTGGCATTATTCGCCCGGCAAAAAGTGAAAACGCGTTTCAAAGTTTCGGAAAACCGTGTCAGAAAAAAAATTGCAGAAATAGAGGAAATACTGATTATTCGATAATCAGATGCCGTACTTACGCATGTACACCATCCGGAATAGAAATCCGCTATATATTTTCTGTAGAATACAATGAACCTGATATTTTTCAAATCACAGACATTTCTCACCCGGGAGATTGAACATGCGCTCGCAAAAAGAGGCGATATTCATTCGGTGGTGATTACGATTCCCGAGCGCATCTCAGAAGATTCTGTGGAGAGCGTGTATGAGCGAATCAGACAATACCTTCCGGCAATAGTGCTTTCAGTCAATAATGCGGGCTATGACTTCGAGGGGCGATTGAGTGAGCTCCTGGTAAAAAGCGATTCATACCAGGTTAACTGGGATGTCGATGATCCTTTTTTTAAAGGTGTTTTCTATAACCGCCGGAAACCATCAATGAAAAACAGGCTTGATTTTGTTTCGGAAGCATCTTTTGTGCCGCGGATGAATGCAGCGGGATACCATGCCCATTTCCTTCCCCTGGGAGTTGACCCGGCCTTCTTTAATACCAAGACGGCGGTTGAGTACAGACGAGACATCGCTTTTGTCGGCAATTCCAGCATGGAATTTCTCGACACCCTTATGAGCGGGGATTCGGAAAATGATCTTGAAAAAGTCGCACCGCTTATTGCACGGCTTAAAAG
>WJKA01000638.1 GCA_014729375.1 Chitinivibrionales bacterium | reverse complement strand
ATCGGCGCCTCACTTGAAATTGCCGCATTCGGAAAAGGTATTTTTGAACAGCACTTTTTAATCGGGCTCTTTCTTTCTCCACCTTTTCGTAAAAGGCCATGACAAAGCGTTCTCAGGACAACCGCCTCGATTTCCTCTCGCCTCTTTCATCGGTCCCAGGGTTCGGCGCACGGCGCGTAGCTGCATGTAAAGAAAGCGGCATCGAGACAATTGGTGATCTCTTGTACCGCTTTCCGCTGCGGTATATCGACCGGTCGGTTATCACGCCCCTCGGTTCTATTCACAATCAGCTCGATGTCCGGTGCTCGGTAGTCGGTACGATAACACGGACCAGGGTTGAGAAGGGCCGCAAATCGCGGTTGCGGATTTGCGTTGAAGACGATAGCGGCAGTATCGAGGCACTCTGGTTCCACGGAATTTCCTATATGCGCACAGTGCTGCATGCTGGGAAACGGGTTATGATGACCGGCAAAGTGGGCCTGTTTGGAAAGTATCAAATGGTACATCCCGATGTTGAATTTCTCGGAAAAAATCAGGCGCGCACCGAGGCCCCTTTTTTGCCTGTATATCCGATCAGTATGGCAATGCGGGATGCAACAGTTAATCAGAAGACGATTCAGAAAGCGATCAGGTGGGCAGTACAAAGCCTGAAACATTTCCCGCAGATTCTTCCCGCACCCCTTGAAAATGAAAAGCAGCTTCCTCCGCTGAAGGAATGCCTTACGAAGATCCATCTGCCGGATAATCCCGATAATCTCGACCGGTACCGGGAACGGATAAAATATGAGGAACTGTATCAGCTTGCCTTGTCGCTTCGATGGAGCCGCCGGAAGTTTGCGCTTCCGGGCCGCCCGCTCGATCCCGGCCCGCTGTTGTCCCGCCTGGAAAGCAGCCTGCCGTTTGCTTTGACTGATGAGCAGAAAAAGGCCGTAGCGGTTCTTTACAAAGACGCGGCAGGCGACCTTCGTATGCACCGCATTCTTCAGGGTGATGTCGGATCCGGAAAAACAATTGTGGCGCTTTGTGCCTGCCTTCCCGCGCTCAATATGGGGCACCAGGTTGTCTGGATGGTCCCTACTGATGTTCTTGCAACGCAAACCCACCGTACGATAGCTGCGTTTCTGAAACCGCTTGAGATTGAGGTTTCGCTTTTAAAACGCACGGTTGGTTCTTCGGAGAAACGGCAGGTTGTCGCCGGGCTGAAAAACGGCACAGTACGTTTTGTGGTCGGGACCCACGCTTTACTGCAAACGTCAATCAACATTGCACGGCTCGGGATGATTGTCATTGACGAGCAGCACCGGTTCGGTGTGCGGCAGCGACTGGCATTGCAGGAAAAGGACCCTGCTTCGGATTTTCTTCTCATGTCGGCCACGCCGATTCCGCAGACCATGGCAAAGACCCTCTACGGCGACCTTGACATTGTCAGCCTGACTGAACAGCCTGTAAAGAAAAAGCCGGTACGCACGCATCTGGTGCCGGAAGAGAAGCGGAAGGATATGGAGCAGTTTGTGCTGGAACAGATTACAGAGGGGAAAGGTCAGGCCTTTTATATCGCGCCGAGGATCGAAAGCGAATATTGCAAGGAGGACGGTGTCGGTGATGTTTCTACTCTGTTTAGCAGGCTGACTGGAGGTGTTTTCGAATCCGTCCCGGTTGGGATGCTGCATGGCCGTCTCCCTGCAGAAGAAAAGGAGAAGGTGATGCAACAATTTGTTGGCGGCGATATCAGGATGCTTGTCTCGACAACTGTTGTCGAGGTTGGCGTTGATGTGCCCGCGGCGGATATTATCATTATTGAAAATGCAGAACAGTTCGGCCTCTCACAACTTCACCAGTTGCGCGGCAGGGTCGGCCGTGCCGGCCAGCAGGCATATTGCTTTTTGATGGCTTCCTTTGAGCAGGGAAGTATTGCCGCAAGAAGGCTTAAGTATTTTTGCGCGGAGCATGACGGGTTTTCCATTGCTGAAAAGGACCTGAAATTACGCGGCCCCGGTGAAGTTATTGGCATGCGGCAGTCAGGATGGGACGATCTTGTCATGGCGGATATTGTCCGTGATGCCCATATTTTCAGAGAAATCCAGGAAAAACTCGACACGCTCCTTGTCCGGTAAAAATACGGATTATTCTATTTTCTTCATTTAATTGTTGTTTTTCAATAGTACGTATTTACTATTTTATATTCCAGCTGGAGGAAATGGTCACGGTGGTGCCCGGAAAAAGGGCAGAACAAAAAAATATATGACTGCGCTTGCAATTCTTTGCATTGTTTACGCTCTCTGCTCAATGGCATTACTTGCTTATGGTATCCAGTGTTATGTGCTGACCGCTCTTTTTATAATTAAACGAAAAAAAGTAATTCCTCTTCAGCGCAAGATAATGAAACGTTTTAATTCGCTTACGAATGATAACGATTTTCCCCGTGTCGTAACGCAACTTCCCATGTATAACGAAAAAACCGTTGCGGTACGCATTATTGAAGCCGTTGCGGCTATGGAATATCCGGTTTCCCGGCACGAGATACAGGTGCTTGACGATTCAACTGATGAGACCCGGTCGTATGTTGACGAAGCAGTTTCCCGCCTTAAAAAGAAAGGTATTCGCATTGAGGCAATCCGCCGTTCCGACAGGACAGGCTTCAAAGCCGGCGCGCTTCAGAACGGACTGAAATATACCAGCGCTGATTATATTGCAATTTTTGATGCGGATTTTGTGCCCCGTCCCGATTTTCTGAAAAAGGCGCTCCCGTTTTTTTCTGACCGTCCCAGGCTGGGGCTGGTGCAGGCCCGGTGGACGCATCTCAATCAAAAAGCATCACTGTTGACCAGGGGTCAGGCAACCGGGATTGACGGCCACTTCATGGTGGAACAGGCCGCCAGGAGCTGGAACAATCTTTTCATGAATTTTAACGGAACAGCCGGTATTTTCCGCAGGAGCGCAATCGAATCGGCCGGCGGCTGGCAGCATGATACGCTTACCGAGGACATGGACCTCTCTTACAGAATGCAGGTTGCCGAATGGGAAACCGAGTATGTGCCCGATATCCAGGTGCCCGCAGAGGTGCCCGAGGACATCAATGCATTTAAAAATCAGCAGTTCAGGTGGGCAAAAGGATCGATCCAGACCGCAATCAAAATCGTGCCGCTGCTGATTGAGAAAAAAATATCACCATTCAAGTTTTTGCAGGCAATCCTTCATCTGACCCATTATGTCGTTCACCCGCTTATGCTGATGATGGCGATTTTATCCATGCCGATACTCTACTTTGTTAAAATATCGCTCTCACCGTTCCTTTTCGGCATTGTTGTAGCGTCAATGGTATTGGCGACAAGCGGACCGTCAACGATGTATATGGTTGCGCAGCATTATCTGGGCAATAGAAATTTTAAAAAATTCTTGCTTATTCCAATAATGATGCTTATCGGGACCGGACTGGCAGTGAATAACGGTAAAGCCGTGCTTGAAGCCCTTTTCAGGTTGAAATCACCGTTTCACCGTACGCCGAAAAAAGGAGAGAATAAAAAAGGCACCTACCGTCCGCTCAAGGATATCACCGCGCTGATAGAAATTTGTATGGGTTTTTATTGCCTGGTCAGTAT
>WJKA01000637.1 GCA_014729375.1 Chitinivibrionales bacterium | reverse complement strand
GTACTATTATGCCTTCGAGGAATTAAAACATTTGAGGAATCAAAATTTCAGCGCGCAACCGCTGATATCGGCGCAATTGCCGTACTGAAACAGGAATCAAACCTTCCGGTTATTTTCGATCCTTCCCATTCAACGGGGTATCGCAGCCGGGTTTTTCCACTAAGCATGGCCGCACTGGCCGCGGGCGCGGACGGGCTGCTTATTGAAACCCATATTGATCCGTCGGCCGCATTGTGTGACGGCGAGCAGAGCATAACCCGGGAACAGCTTGCCGCGATAATCGGGCACGCGGCAAAGGTGACCGACGCAGTACGGCTGTAAGCTGGATTGCAGAAAAGGAGACTGCACATTATCCAGCATATCTCCTGCACCGGAGTTCCGGAATTTATGCGAACCGCCCGGTCCGGAAAAAATAATCATGTTGCGCTGGTGAATCGGGGGCAGAAATCGGATACACCTGAGGCATTTTTGAAGGGCTTTGCGTTTTGAGATGCCCGCAAAATGTGCCGATTTACAAAAAATGACTGGCATTTTTTTTCGAGTGATTGTATCCTATTATTTATAAACAGGTTACGGATATGATGCAGATGGTCCTTTTCTGTATTATTGTAAAGGGAGCTGTTGATGAAAATTGAAACGGACAGCAGGAACGGCTACCATATTTTCAGGATTCAGGAAGATCTTGATGCTGATGCGGATCTTTCCCTGCTCAAGGAAATGATTCGGGAGAAAGTCAATCAGAATATCTCGCGAATTGCGCTTGTTTTCACCGAAAAAACCTATTTCTACAGTGCGACACTTTCCGTCCTGGTCCAATGTTTGGGAATTGTCAAGGAACAGGCCGGTGAGCTGGCTATTGTTCAGCCCAATGATGGTATTCTCGATACGCTCCGGCTCACAGGGCTTTCAAGAATGATAAATATTTTTAATACGGAAAATGAAATAGGCACGTAATACTGCATTCAGGCAGAAGTGCAGAAACCGGTATGTCAAATCCCCTGGAAAGATTCGTTTCTGTTGATGAAAGAAGTGACGGTATTTATATATCCATGGCTCCTGAAAAAAAAGGTTCTATTGATTGTGAAACTCTGCGAAATGCTCTTGAAACAGACGAAATAGTCAATTATGACTGGGACCGTATCGTTGATGTCGTTTCGCGGGCTACCGGTGAGTATGAACGGATCGGACCTTCCTTTAAGGTTTATGACGGCTCTTTTGATGATTATATCGATGTTGCTGTTTCTGATATGTGTGCCTCGATGAAGATTAATTCCGATTGCTTTGAGGCAAATCTCAAACCTGAAGTGCTTCCGGTGGTATGCTGCCTCCGGCGAAAAGGAATTCGCTATGGAATTCTCCGCAAGAACGTGGCCGCTGCCTGCAGCGAGGTTACAACCGACGAAATGATTGAAATCGCCCGGGGTAAAGAGCCGGTTAAAGGCCGCGATGCAAAAATCAACGTGCTTGTGAAAATAGATCCCGATACGCGTCCGCAGAGCAGGGAGGACGGCAGTGTGGATTACCGGAGTATCGAATCGTTTGTGCAGGTTGGCAAGGGGCAGGTCCTTGCTGAAAAAATCCCTCCCACTCCAGGGGGCCCGGGCTGGAAAGTTACCGGAGAGGAGATTCCGCCGGAGCCGGGAAATGACTGCAAGCTGCCGCACGGGAAAAATACCGTTATTTCAGAGAACAGAACCCGATTGATAGCAGAAAAATCGGGTGTTTTAAACCAGTACGGCAACCTTCTGCAGGTCCTTGAAATATTGAATATCGAAAATGACGTTGATTTCCGGGTAGGCAACATTAAATATCCGGGGGATATATATATTCAGGGAAATGTTAAACCCGGTTTTTGCGTTGAAGCTGGCGGTGATGTAATTGTCAAGGGAATTGTTGAAACTGCGCAGGTGATATCCCGGAATGGAAAAGTTGTGGTCGAATCGGGAGTGATTGGAAAGGGCGAAGCGGAAATATTTGGCAAAGCGGGAATCCAACTGGGATTCTGCCAGGAGGTCAAAAGTATTGAAACCGACGGGCTTTTAGATATAGTGAAATATTGTCTCCACAGCAGTATTGTTTGCAATGTCCTGGATGTCAGTGACAGAGTGTCAAGCGTTGTCGGCGGGGATATATGTGTGTATGATCACGCAATGATCCGTCAACTGGGTAACGAAAAGAATGTTGAGACCCGGATTGAAGTTGTTGATAAAAATGCAAAAAGGAACAAAGAAAAGCTCCGCGAACTTGATGTCCTTGGAAGCGAATTGCAGAAGAAAAAAGAGCCGCTTGAAAAACAGATTAAATCAAAAGCCGCAATAATGAAAAAAGCTCAAAACGTATTGAGCGATAAAATCAAAGCAGAAATGAAAACATGGGTCGATACGTATAATGCAATTAATTTGAAGCTCAAGTATGTGCACGAACAAAAAGAAAAGGTAGCTGCCACAATTACGAATCCCGCAGAACGGAAAGGATATATCAAAGTCACCGGCGATATTTATCCCGGTGTTGTAATATCAATTTATGGAAATACAAAATTGATAAAAAACCGCAGCACCGGCAAAACGTTCCGGGTTGCGGATGAAGGCATTGAGATGGCTTGATTTTAAAAAAACAGATTGTGGCGCAAGCTTTGTACATACCATGCTGTCTTCATGCAAACATTCATCGCCTGCAAAATGCACACTCTGGAACAACGCGCAACAGGCTTTTTGCAGCACACCACTGGCTGCGGCACGATTATTTTCCTGTGAATCCGGCCGGGTACTATATTTTTTTCAGCTTATTGTATGTATAACCACTGAGGTTTTATGCGGTTCAGTATGTTTCGAATCCCCTTGACAGGTGCAGCAATTATCTGTATTGCCGGCTGTATGTCGGGTACGGGTGAGCTCCGAACGGTTCCGCCCGACAATTCATCGCCGTATGTTTTCGATTACCTCGGAACAAAGCGTAGAGCGATCAACGATCTGGATACACTCCTCAAACGGCTCGGTTTTACAATCGATACGGTAGATACTGTTTCATATGTGCTGAGAACGGAACCGAAAATTCTTGAATATGATGAGCGGGAGAAGGCGAAATTTATAATCGAAAGCGGTTTTTACAACACAAAAATTCCGCAGGATAAAGGGGTCCTCGCTTTTAACCTCTCGGATTCAGAAACCGATCCTGAAATGGTACAGGTTGTTATGAAAACCGAATTGCAGCCTGAAGGTCCTGATTCGGTTTCGATACAACAGCTTCCACGGTACCATCCCTTTTCATTGAAAATTGCCCGGATTCTTCGACGCACCGGGCTGTTTGAGCCGCGGGAACGG
>WJKA01000636.1 GCA_014729375.1 Chitinivibrionales bacterium | reverse complement strand
GCATCGGGAAAATTGGAATCGAGGGGAATATTGCCAATCGCCAGCGCTTCAGCCGCCAGGATTTCTTTTGCTCGGTGAAGAATAGTATCCATAGATGCAGTGCCTTACAGTATTCCGGGACAGTCCATTAGTTGATTGATTCAATTCAAATCTAAAATATATCAATTCAAAGTATGACGGTACTCTATTGATGAAATATCCGGGTATTTGCTGTAATGATAAATAGTATTTGCCGGATTGTTAATCTATTGATTTTGCTACGGTAATACAGTATACTTCTATAGTAAGGCAGTGGTGGAAACTGTAGAGTGGAAGCAGAATGAAACCAGTACGAAAAGCATTCAGAGATGCAGGAATATTCATTGCGCTGTTCTCTCTGGCTGTCTGGGCAAAAAAGGAGATAAAGCAACTGATTTTTGAAGAACAGCGGATTGAGGGGAAAATCAGAAGACCGCAACTGGTATTGATCAAGGCAGATCAGCGACCCGGATTTGGTCCTATGGTGATTCAGAGTGTGGGCAAGAATGCAAATGTTGCAGATTTCATAGATGAATCGGTTATTGAACATTCTCCATATGATGGAGCTTTTAAATTTTCAGGGGAAAAAATCAGCAACTATGTGCCCTGAAGACATAATTGGACCAGCCCCATTTTCTGGTGCATCGCTAAAGAATATATTCTCTTTTGTCTGGTCTATGCATCGCGTGAGAAAAACATGTATCTTTATGCACTATTTATTCATGCCGTAGCGGCGTTCCTATCCGTATCGGCCGGAAGGGCAATAGTCCCTGTATGCAAATTTTACCGGTACCTATTTAAAAGGGAGCTCATATGAACTTCTTTGCCAAGTTTTTTCATTCGTTCAATCCTTCAGAGCCTGGATTTATGTTTATGTGGATCCTGCTGGTTGTCGGCGTGTTCTGCATTGCCATTGTTCTTGAGCGGTTTTTTTATCTTATGAGCCGGTCGGGGTTCAAGGCGGAGCTGTTTATCAAGGAAATTCTGGCCAATGTAAAAAAGGATGATATCCCTGCCGCACAGCGCATGTGTACCAAAGCCGGACGCATGGCACTTGCATCGGTGGTAAAAGCCGGTCTTGATGAAGCAAATCATGGCGCCGACAGAATCCGTAATGCTATAGAAGAAGCTACATTGAAAGTGGTTCCGCAGCTTGAGAAGCGGACGAATTACCTGGCAACGGTTGGAAATGTTGCAACGCTTCTTGGTTTAATGGGCACGATATACGGGCTGATACTGTCTTTTGCTGCCGTTGGAAAGCCTGGTATTGATGCTGCTGAAAAATCGACACTGCTTGCATCGGGAATTGCCGCGGCGATGAATACCACGTTTACCGGCCTGATGGTTGCCATTCCCGCGATTATTCTTTACGCACTGTTCAGGGCAAAAACGCAGAAACTTATTGATGAAATAGATGAGCATTCCCTTCGCCTGGTAAACGCACTGGTTGAAAAATCGTACCGGACTCACAAGTATCATATCAGTGCATCGCAGCTCAAGGAGGGGGTTGGCGTGCATGTTACGCATAATAATATCAAGATATTCACCGATAACAAGCTGATCAAGGAAATAAACACCTGATATACCTGCTGGTGGAGCGTACATGAACCTCTTTGCCGAGATACTTGCTTCCTTTACTCCCGAAAAAAGCGGATTTGTATTCATGTGGATACTTGCCGGGGTTGCGCTGGCTGCGGTTGTACTGATGATTGATCGCTGGTGGGACATTCGCCGACGGACTGACGTTGATGCGGAAGCGTTTTCGCAAAAAATTAAAAAGCTGATTGATGAGAACAACTATGATGAGGCATTTCGTATCTGCAGCGCGGCCGGTCGCCGTGCATTGCCGAGGATTATCGGCGCGGGAGTGAAAAAAGCAAAGGAAATGCCTCAAATGATCAGGACGGCCATGGAGGAAGAAAGCCTGCACATGTTACCGCTTCTGGAAAAACGGGTAGACTTTCTCATGATGATCGGCAATGTATCGACACTGTTAGGGCTTATGGGAACAATTTACGGCCTTATTCTTTCGTTTGCCGCTGTGGCCAGGCCTGATGTTTCCGCTGTTGAAAAATCATCGCTGCTGGCTGCAGGAATTTCCGCGGCCATGAATACTACCCTGATGGGGCTTTTTATCAGTGTTCCCTGTATTCTCATCTATTCACTTCTCAGATCAAAAATCGATTTTGCGACAAAAGAAATCGACCGTTTTGCCGTTTCTGTACTCAAAGCCCTGCTTCCTTCGGAATATGTCCAGAAGGGATACCGGGTTACGGGAAAACGATACAAGGAGGAAGTCGATACCGAGCCGAATATCGCTCCCATGATGAACCTTATGGTTATACTTATCCCGATGCTTCTTACGTCGGCAGAGTTTGTAAAAATAGGTGCGATAGAGCTTAAACTCCCGAAAAAATCATCAGCCGGCACTGATACCCGGGCCTCAGGGGAGCAGCAGGAAAAACAGCCCGAGCTTTCTCTGGGGGTGGCCATTACTGCAAAGGGGTTTACCCTGTTTCACTATTTCAAAAATGAAGATTCGAGTGGTACCGGAGAAGAGCGTGAAAAGAAAAAGCCCGATATTCAGATGCGAGACGGCGAATACGATTTTGCAGCGCTGAATGAGGCGCTTGCAAAAGTAAAGAGGTCGGTGCTGTTTGAAATTATCAGCTCTTCGCACCCTGAAGTACAATCCGACGCCACCCTGCTGCAGTTGTACACGGCATATACCCGGAAAACCTTTTCCGGCTCCAAACTGTTTGCCGATCACGAAAACATAAAAATAGTTGCAGAGGAAAAAGTCAGGTACCAGACCGTTGTTTCGGTAATGGATGCCGCACGGGGAGTGGCGTTCCCTCAGAGGAAAGTAACCATGTTTCCCAACGTGTCCCTTGCAGGAGGTGTTATCAGGTAATGGCCAATGCCCGGTTAGCGAGACAGCAGCGCAAATCGCGAAGTCAGACCCAGGTAAAGCTGAATATTACATCGATGATGGATATGTTTACCATTATTCTGGTTTTTCTTCTGAAAAGCTTTTCAACGCAGGGACAACTGGTAACGCCGGCCAAAGGCCTTCTCCTTCCGACATCATCGATAGAACGGTCTGCAGACCAGGCTCAGACAATAAAAATTTCGAAAAATACCATTGTTGTTGAGGATGTTCTTGCTGTTGGCGGGGATGAGTATGCGGCGCTGCTTGATCAGAAAGAGTTCATGATAGGACCGCTGTATGATGTTCTCACCAGATTTGCAGAGGAGGCACAGCGTCTGGCCGAGGCAACGGGAAAGGAGTTTTCCGGGGAGATTACGATACAGGGCGATGTGGCGATTCCTTATAATATTCTGACGCGGGTAATGTATACGTGTGGTCAGGCGGGGTATCCCGTGATGAATCTGATTGTATACAGGAAAGAATAGATGAAGGTCAAGCAAACAGGGATTTTTTATGCCGGGAATTCGGCGGCGGCTGCGGCAAAGCCGGCGCATTTTCCCAGAGAGTTGCAGCGGAAGCTTCTTGCCGGCCTTGACAGTCGGTTCCTGCTGTTTCTTGTGGGAACCGGGGTTGTTC
>WJKA01000635.1 GCA_014729375.1 Chitinivibrionales bacterium | reverse complement strand
TTTTCTTTATTGTTTGCGATCAATTCGGTAACAAGCTCAACACCGCCGTCATTGGTGACTTCGGTCTCTTTTTTTGCAGGTACAGCATCGAGATTCCATGCATCCCGGT
Organism: Chitinivibrionales bacterium; assembly: GCA_014729375.1. GTDB lineage: Bacteria > Fibrobacterota > Chitinivibrionia > Chitinivibrionales > WJKA01 > WJKA01. The sequence continues at coordinate 15,905 of WJKA01000635.1, read as the reverse complement.
CGATAAATTGCCTTACCGCGCCGCCAAGCCGCGCGTCCCAACTGATACGGCCTTCTTTCTCAAGTATTTTTCGTGCAACGCCGAAGCTTTCAGTTATTTCAAGCGGATTGCCATATCGCTCATTTGGCGGATCTCGCAAGTCAAGGAACTGAGAAACCAGGCGCGCTGCAACAAAGGGATCAACCACTGTTTTCAGAGTAAATGTCAGCACCGACTCAAAATCGATAAGATCTGTTGACTTCTGGGGCTGTGACCAGTGCCAGTTACCAAGAGAGTCCTGTTCTCCAATCTGCGTCTGCCCGAATGCAAGCTTAAGTGTGTTTTTATTATTGATAACCGGAGTAAACTGCTTTCCTGCGCTCAGGTTAAGCTGAATTGTCCAAGAAAAATTGCTTTGCTCGCCCCCCATCCAGCTTTCACTGTATGAATTCTGATTTGCGGTCAGATTTGTATTGCTGGACAGTTTCCACTGGTCGGGATCTTCTTTTTCGGCAGGATCATTTTGAGCAAAGATCTGCAGTGGAACGAGTATACCGATCAAAAAAGCAAGAAACCTCATCGTACCCTCCTTTGGGTAATGGTTAAAACAGTTTTCGATACAAAGCAAGACCTGTGCCATAACAGTATTTATGGCACAGAAAATACTAATGCACCACCCGCCGGATGTTAAATCGCGTTACTTTTTTTTAAATAAAGAAGAAACAGGTAACTATCAGTTGGTATTTCCCCGTTTTTCCCGGATTTTTCCGGCCTGAGAATACCAGAAATGGGGATCATCAAAGGAAGGCATCAGTCCCGGACGGATATTCCCGGCCAGGCTGGTAAGCCGGTCATAGGCAGATGATGCCTCATTTTCTTTATTGAGGTAATATGCGGTATTCATGGCCATAAAAAATATCTTGGCCAATTCTGAGGGGCTGTACGATTCACTGTCATTTATTGCCCCGGCCAGCCAGGTCCGCGCTTTTCCAAAAATTTCCTGCAGCGCAGAGCTGTGGGCGTATTTTGCGGAGCAGTAGTGGTAATACCCCCGGATAAACATATTTTTTTGTAAAGGCAAGCACTCTGCGCAATCGGCGGCAAGGGCATAGAGGAGAAAAGACGCTTTACTATCACGCGGCGCGTCAAAAAATGAGTCCGAAATGACAAAATTAGTCTGTGCTATCCGGCCCCGTTCCTTTGCAGCTTTTGTCAATTTGCTTCGCAACTGTATGTCAAGTCCGGATTCAACGGGCGTGGTGTCGTCTTTGACTGCATTGAACCATACATTATCGGTGCTGCAGAGCAGGCACTGAGTACAGATTATAGGATGAAGTGCAAAAAAATCGATTTCAGAACCAGTCTCCCGGGATTTTGCAACAGGGAAAAGTTCATCGCCGTCCCATTTCCATTCCCCCCATTCCCAGGTATATGCATGCGGATTAATACTGTAACCCGCCACCTGGCACGAATTGCACAGCGGGCAGGAAAGGTCCAGCCGCAACAAATCACCCTCCGCGTGAGCAAAGCTTTCGTATTTTTTTAACTGATTATTCACTGACTTCGTGTGTACCTGCTCGCACGAATCGACAATGTCCATTATATCGAGAAGGTTAACATTCTGGAACAACTCCCGGATACGATCGGATGGTGAAAGAATGTATAATTTCTTTTTTGTTGCTTCTTTTTTCTTTTTGATATTCACCAGAAGCCGAATTCCGCTGGAATCCATAAAACCTGTATTCGACAGGTCAAGAACGAGGTCTTTTTCCGGATTCGCCTGAATATGAGACTGCAGTTTCGGGCTTACAAGGGGGATACTGTCTATTTTAAGCTGCCCCTCAAGAGAAAAAACATCATACGCTTTGAACGCCCCGGTCATTTCCATAATAATGCCCTCGAAAAGCTGTTGTGACACAACGCAGTTATACTTTACAATTCTATCCGGTTTATGTCAAGGTACATTTTAGCGAAAAATAATTGACAGCTCACCGTACTTTTATTTAGCTTTTCTTATAAAGGGAGGTGCGGTATGAGCCCCGTATGGCTGAAAAAATCAATTCTTTCTCTTGGCGGGAAACCCGAACTCAAAAAAATGATTGCATCCGGCAAAGATATCCGGGCTTCACAGAACCGTATCCTGCAGGAAATAATCAACCGTGGAAAAGAGACTGTTTTCGGTCGCGAGCACAATCTCGCTTCAGCAACAACAATTGAAAAATACCGTGCGAGCGTTCCCGTACATTCGTTCAAAGACCTTTCGCCGTATATCGATCGAATGCAGCAGGGAGAAACCGATGTTCTGTTTCCCGGAAAGCCGCTCCTGTATAATACAACAAGCGGAACAACCGATAAGCCCAAGCTGGTGCCGGTAAGTGAATATGAATTCAAAACAATCCTGACCAGTCTTTCCAGGGCATGGCTGTATAAATGCCTGTATGATAATCCATCAATCTGGAACGGCGTAAACCTCTCCCTGGTCGGCTCTCCGGTCGAGGGACACGTTGCCGACGGGACACCCTATGGCTCCGTCTCGGGCCTGACGTACAAGCATGTTCCCGGTGTCCTGAAAAGCCTTTATTCTGTCCCGTACCCCATAATGACCATCACCGATTACATGAAAAAATACTACGGCATGCTCCGGTTTGCTCTGCAACAAAATGTCACCTATATTGTCTCGGCGAACCCCACATCCCTCATTAAAATCCATCAGGTGATTATGGACAATTATGAATATCTGGTACGTGACATCCGGGACGGCAAACTTCGGAGTGACGTTCTTGAAAGCATTGATCCATCGGAGCGGGATGAGGTGGAATCATCACTCCACCCCGCTCCTGCACGTGCCGCAGAACTTGAAAAGCTTATGCACGATCACGGCAAAAGCCTTATGCCCCGCCACTACTGGCCGCAGCTTGTGTGTGTCAATACCTGGACCCAGGGCAATTGTGCGCTGGTTATTCCGAAACTCGACGGTTATTATCCCGAATCGACCATTATCCGGGAATTCGGCTACTTTGCCAGCGAAGCGCGCGCCGTAACACTCGAAAACGACTGGCAGTCATCACTGCTCCCCGCGTACGCATATCATTTCGAATTCATCCCTGAAAGCGAGCGCGAATCAAACAACCCGGCAATACGTAACGCATGGGAACTCGAAGCGGGCAAACGATATTTTATACTGTTCAGTACACTCAGCGGACTTTACAGGTACGATATCAACGATGTCATTGAGGTTACCGGCTTTTACAATCAGGCGCCGCTGTTCCGGTTTATGTACAAAGGGCAGGGCATTACGAACCTGACCGGCGAGAAGCTCTCCGAAGAACAGGTAATTCTCGCTGTCAACCGGGTATCACGCGAGCTTGCAATGCCGGTAGAATTTTTTACCATGGCCTGTGATGAAAACAATATGACCTACACGCTCTTTGCCGAATTCAGTAATGCTGCTTCCGAACGAAAAAGCCGTGATTACTGTGCCGCAATCGATCGCACCCTCATCGAAATTAACCCGGAGTGGAAAGCCAAGCGCGGTTCACAGCGGCTCGCCCCCCTCTCTCTTCGCAGGCTGCCGGTAAATTCCTATGAAATCCTCAAAGAAAAGCTTCGGGAAAGAAACATGGTTCGTGAAAGCCAGTATAAAGTTACCCACCTGAGAAAACAACCGCTTTTCCTGACCCTGTTTGATGAGATGGCATCGAACCGTCAAAAATGATTTTTTTTCCAAACCGTATGTTCTCAGGTGCAATAAACCGTATTTTATAGCAATGCATGCATCATTTTCATCAGAGTTTTTCGGATTTTGCTCATGGACGATATTCACCCTGCTTGGAAAAAGCTGGCGGTATTCATTTCACGGAAATCGCAGGAAAAATCCGCACTATAATTCCATGCGCAAGACGATCTACTGTTTCTGGCACTCGCAGCTTCTGATGTTTGCCTATGGGTTTCGTCACTGTAATATGACAACGGTTGTTTCGGCAAGCAGTGACGGCGATAAGGCCACTGCGATAGCAAAACGGTGGGGCCAGAACACAATCCGGGGATCATCAAGCAAAGGCGGCCTTACCGCACTCCGTCAATGCCTCCGACTGCTCAAAAACAACAGGAACCTTGTGCTTATTCCCGACGGGCCGAAAGGGCCGCGGGAAATTGTCAAACCGGGTATCGCCCACATCGCCCTGACTTCCCGTTCACCCGTGGTGCCCCTCACCGCCCGCGCACACAGGGCATGGCGATTGAATTCATGGGACAGGTTCGTAATTCCGAAACCGTTTTCAACAATCGATATCACCTTTCATGATCCTGTCCCGGTTGCAGACAATGACACAGTTGAATCAAGTAATGACCGGATCACTTACCTTATCCAGCAAGCACTGTCTAATGGGCATAAATCCTGACTCGTGGCCGGATTCTGTTGCGGTTTGCATTCCCGCATATAATGCCGCATCAACGCTGAAAGCTTTGTTGCCGAAGCTCATGACTGCGGCGCCAAAAAAAAATATTTGCGTCGTTAATGACGGTTCATCCGATGAAACAGCAAAGCTGTGTAGTGATATGGAAATACAGTGCATTTCTTCTCCGGTCAACAAAGGCAAAGGATATGCACTTGCCGCAGGATTTGACGCCCTGATCGAAAACAAGTACCGGTGGATAATTACCATGGATGCCGACTTACAGCATACAGTGGAAGATCTTCCGAAATTCCTGACCGCTATCGATACGCATCCCGAAGCCGGTATTATTATCGGGTCACGGTCCCGGAAACCGGGTGTCATGCCGATAGACCGCATTGTTTCAAATACCCTCACCTCGGGAATAATTTCATTGCTCTGCGGTACAAAAATCAACGACAGCCAGTGCGGGTTCCGGGCATATGCGTCTTCTTTTCTGGAAACGATCACAATCGAGTGTCCCCGCTTCGAGATGGAGACTGAAGTTATTTTAAAGGCATGTCATAAAAAGGTATCTGTCTGCAATATGGATGTGCAGACATTATATTTTCAAACGAGGAGTCATATATCCCACCTGAAGGATACCCTGCGGTGGATTAAGGCCGTAACGGGCATATTCCTTACGCTGCGGCTATGGCTGCGAATGAAACATGACGGCGTGAGCAATGCATGATTTGAAACCGCAAATCGCCTGTGAGCGATTGATTAAGATTCTGCGAACAAAAGGCATATCCGATGAGCGGGTGCTGAATGCATTCCGTAAGGTAGAGCGCCATCTGTTTGTCGATCCTGCGCTCCGGGGGCAGGCGTACGACGACAATGCGCTGCCGATCGGATACGGCCAGACTATTTCACAGCCGTACGTTGTCGCGCTGATGACCGAATTACTTCAGTTGGGACAGGACGATAAGGTCCTTGAAATAGGCACGGGCTCCGGCTATCAATCCGCTATTATTGCTCAGTTCACCCGCCGGTTGTATACTATAGAGCGCAGCCGTGCGCTTGGTGAAGCCGCGCGGAAAAAACTGCGGGATATGGGATACCAGAATATCGTTTTTAAAATCGGTGACGGTACCCGGGGGTGGCCGCAACATGCACCCTACGACAGGATTATTGTAACCGCCGGAGCACCTTCGGTCCCGAAAACCCTGGCCGAACAGCTCGCGGAAAGCGGAAGAATGATAATCCCCACGGGCGACCGGGGGCGGCAGGAACTCGAAATATATCAGCGCACCGAGTCCGGACTCGAAAAAGAGAAAGCAGGAGGAGTGGTTTTCGTCCCCTTGGTCGGCGATCATGGATGGGAAGAATAAAATGAATTTCCCGGTACTTTTGCGCGATCTTGCCACCGGCGCCATGATCGGGGTGGCCAACATAATTCCCGGCGTATCCGGCGGTACGTTCCTGCTTGTTTTTGGTATCTACGGACGGGTCATGGCGTCACTCGATACTATCCATAAAGGAATGATTGCCGAACTCAGAAACATTGCCGCGGCCATACCGGGTGCGCTTGTCAAGCCGGAAAACCGTTCCCGGATTTGCGTCTGGCTTACCGCTCACGATTTCCTGTTTCTTTCACGACTTCTGCTCGGCGCGGCAACGGCTATTCTTATCCTCTCCGGCGTTATGAAATACCTTCTGACCAACCAGTTCGAACCGACTCACGCGTTTTTCTTTGGCCTTATCCTTGTCTCGATTATTATCCCTTTTCGATTGCTTCAAAAATGGCAGGCCATTCATGTTGTGCCGCTTCTTGCAGGCCTTGGATTGACAATCTATGTAACGAACGCCGTAAATCCTGCAACCAGGGCCCGGACAAAATCCGAATATTATGCCGGGCAACTGGCGGATGAGAGCAATTCTCAGGGGCCTGTCCGCACCTATTCGGTTATTGATTACACGGCCGGGGCCCTTTCAGGAGCATGCGCGGTGTCCGCCATGGCCCTGCCCGGTATCAGCGGCTCCCTGGTGCTTATCCTGCTCGGGCAATACTATACCGTGCTCTCCGCAATTTCCGAACTGAAACATTTCTCTCTGGAAGCTGCGGCCTTTCTGGGAGTATTCAGTATCGGTATGCTCCTGGGTATTCTTCTTTTTGCCAAACTGATAACCTGGGTCCTTGCTCATTTCCACGATGTAACCATGGCTTTTCTCACAGGACTTATGGGCGGATCACTCTGGGCGCTGTGGCCGTTCCGGGAAAAAGCGGTCCTGGACCTCTATGTTAAATCCGGCGGCACGGTGGCCATTGTCAGAGATATGGTCGTGCATACCAACCGGAATATTTTTCCTTCTGCAGAACAGCTTGCGCTACCTGTCATTATGTTCCTCCTTGGGTGCGGAGTCATGAGTCTGTTTGCATTTCGCAGAGAGGCTTCCGGCGAACAGGCCTGATTAAAGAAATGTTTTTCAGCAGGTTTGTCTGATTTCTCAGTATGGAACGTTTCTTGAAATAGCTTCCTCAAACGATGTATTTTTTCACCTCTATTTCTTGCGACTATCTTTCATATTACACCTACAGGAGTTACTCATGGCACAAAGAAAAATGGTTCCCCATGACGGGAATTCCGCGTGCGCGCACGTCGCCCACGCGGTAAATGAGGTGATTGCAATCTATCCGATTACACCGTCATCCCCTCTTGGCGAAATCGCCGATGAAAAATCATCACGGAACGAAGAAAACATCTGGGGAACCGTCCCGGTAGTCTCACAACTCCAGTCTGAAGCCGGGGCCTCGGCGGCTGTCCATGGATCGCTCTGCGCAGGAGCTGTAACAACAACATTTACTGCATCGCAGGGACTTCTGCTCATGATTCCCAACATGTATAAAATTGCCGGCGAATTGCTTCCAACCGCATTTCATGTAACATCGCGTTCGATTGCCTGTCAGGCGCTTTCGATATTCGGCGACCACAGTGATGTCATGGCGGTCCGTCAAACCGGTTTCGGCCTGCTCTCATCGGCCGGAGTACAGGAAGCTATGGATTTTGCTCTTATTGTGCAGGCCGCTACGCTGGAATCCAGGATTCCGTTTATTCATTTCTATGAAGGATTCCGTGTATCGCACGAAATTCAGAAAATAGAGGAGATTACTTATGACGACATGAAGGCGATGATTGACGAGGACCTTGTCAAGGAACACCGCGCCCGCGCCATGTCTCCGGACCGGCCGACGCTCCGGGGGACCTCGCAAAATCCCGATGTTTACTTTCAGGGACGGGAAACGGTCAATAAATATTATACCACCTGCCCGGAAATTGTTCAAAAGGCCATGGACAGGTTCGCCAAAATAGTCGGCCGTCAGTACAAGCTGTTCGAATATGTCGGCGCTCCCGACGCAGACCGGATTGTTATCATGATGGGTTCCGGCTGCGACGCCGCGCATGAAACAGTCGAGTACCTCAATAAACAGGGTGAAAAAGTCGGACTGCTCAAAGTGCGGCTCTATCGCCCGTGGGACACCAAATCGTTTGTCGCGGCAATCCCGGCAACGGTACAAAGCATCGCTGTGCTCGATAGAACAAAAGAGCCCGGATCACTCGGCGAACCGCTGTATGAAGATGTCCGCACGTCAACCGGTGAAGCAATGAGTGACGGTGCATCGCCGTTTAAAGACTACCCGGTCACCGTGGGCGGACGCTACGGACTCGGGTCCGCCGAATTCACGCCCGCAATGGTCAAGGGGGTGTTCGATGAGCTCACGAAAGAAAAGCCAATGAACCATTTCACGGTCGGGATCAAGGATGATGTTACCGGGCAGTCGATTGATTATGATCCCGCGTTCAGCGTTGAAGACGAGCAGACATTCAGGGCGCTGTTTTACGGCCTCGGCTCGGACGGCACGGTCGGAGCAAATAAAAACTCAATTAAAATCATCGGTAAAGAAACCGACAACTATGCGCAGGGCTATTTTGTCTATGACTCCAAAAAAGCCGGCGCGATTACCGTGTCTCACCTGCGGTTCGGCCCCAACAGGATCCGCCGTCCATACCTCATTACTAAAGCAAATTTTCTGGCATGCCACAATTTCTCATTTCTCGAAAAATATGACATGCTTCAGAACCTCGAAGACGGCGGTACATTCCTGCTCACTTCGGAATACAGCAAAGACGACGTATGGGGCCATCTCCCCGGACGGGTCCAGAAACAGATTATCGACAAAAAGCTCAACATGTACATAATCGATGCAATCAAAATTGCTTACGGACTCGGTCTCGGCGCACGGATCAATGTCATTATGCAAACCGCATTTTTCAGGATATCCAATGTTATGGACCAGATCGCCGCAGTCGGCGCCATTAAAAACGCAATCGAAAAAACATACGGCAAAAAAGGCGAAAAAGTGGTCAGTATGAATAACACTGCGGTCGACAAAGCACTCGAAAATATCGAAAAAGTGAAAATCCCCGACTCAGTGACCAATCCCATCGAACCTGTCAAGCCGGTCCCCGATACTGCTCCGGATTTTGTCAAAAATGTTACGGCAAAAATACTCAAGCAGGAAGGGCACACGGTCACGGTTGGTGAAATGCCCGCCGACGGTGTCTGGCCGGTTGCAACCACCCAGTATGAAAAACGGAATATTGCTGTGCAGATTCCCGTGTGGAACCCGGACGTCTGTATCCAGTGCCACCGCTGCTCGCTTCTCTGCCCCCATGCAACAATCCGCCCCAAAGCATATGACCCGGAATATCTCGAAAATGCACCCGAAGGATTCAAATCCGCTGATGCAAAGGGCAAAGACCTGAAGGGCCTGAAGTATACGCTGCAGGTAGCCCCGGAAGACTGCACCGGTTGCGGTGTCTGTGTCGAAAACTGCCCCATGACCGGCAAGGGTGACGCCATTGTCATGCAGCCCCAGACCCCGATCAGGGAACAGGAAACGAAAAACTGGGAATACTGGCTCACAATTCCCGAAACAGACCCCGGCCTGTACAAGATAGACTCAGTGAAAGGAAGTCAGTTTGTCAAACCGCTGTTCGAATTCAGCGGCGCATGCCCCGGATGCGGCGAAACTGCCTATGTCAAACTGGCAACCCAGCTTTTCGGCGAACGCTCGATTATCGCCAATGCTACGGGATGCTCGTCGATTTACGGCGGAAACCTTCCCACAACCCCGTATTGCATCCGTAGCGACGGCCGCGGGCCGACCTGGAACAACTCGCTGTTTGAAGATCCCGCTGAAATCGCTTTCGGCATGCGGCTGTGCGTGGATAAATTCAACGATATCGCTGTAAGACTTGCAAATCAGCTCATGCAGGACGGCGCGGTGAGCGCGGAAACCAAAAACCTGCTCGGTGAAATCCTCAATGTAGACCAGGGCAGCCATGATAAAATTCAGGAGCAGCTCAGGCGTATCGATGCTGTCCGCCCGGAACTGGAAAAATCATCCGATGCAGTCTGTAAAGACCTCGCAACAGTTATCGATTACCTCGCCAAAAAGACAATCTGGGCGTTCGGCGGTGACGGCTGGGCGTATGATATCGGATACGGCGGGGTCGACCATGTACTGGCAAGCGGTAAAGATGTTAATGTTTTCGTGATGGACACCGAAGTCTATTCCAATACCGGCGGGCAATCATCCAAAGCAACCCCTATGGGTGCGGTCGCCCGGTTTGCCGCCAGCGGAAAACCGACATTCAAAAAAGACCTCGGCATGATGGCCATGACATACGGTTATGTATATGTCGCCCGTATCGCACTCGGCGCAAACCAGAACCAGGGCGTTAAGGCCCTGATGGAAGCCGGGTCCTACGAAGGCCCGTCTCTGGTCCTCTGTTATTCGCAGTGCATCAATCATGGAATCAACATGCTCAAGGGATACCAGGCCCAGAAAGATGCTGTTGCATCAGGACACTGGCCACTCTACCGGTACAATCCCTCACTGACCGAACAGGGCAAAAACCCGCTCCAGCTCGACAGCAAGGAGCCCTCAATGCCGCTGGCAGACTACGCGCTGAAAGAAAACCGGTATAAGGTGCTCCAGCGATCAAAACCGGAAATATCCGAAAAACTGCTTGCAACAGCGCAGAAAATGGTTGAATCTAAATTCAAGATGCTGAAAAATCTTGCATCTATGGAGATGTAGATTCATGCGCTGTACCGGGCTCTGGAATTTCCAGGGCCCGTAATATATTAGAAAAAGGAAAAATTGCTTGATATTATCCAGCAGTGAATTTACATTAGTATCAGGCTGAAAGGCGAGGTAAATACAGTCGTTTTTTAAGCGCTTTAATATAAAATATCGGCAATTTTCGGGCAACCCAAGGGAGGGAAAGATGGAAAAGCAGGCTGCAGGATTCCTGATCGGTATAGTAGGGCTTTTCTTTGCAGCATATCCTCAGGACTCGATCTGCACATATCTGTGGCGGGATTGCGATCTTGATACCTGCTTTAATCGCACGCAGCTTGTTGAAGGGCAGGCTTTGCGCGTGCCGGAAAATGTTGTCAGGATTTCCAGGGAAGGCCTTCGGTTATGTCTTGATGCGGTTGAACTGGATGAGCCGGTAGATATAATTTTATCGTGGATATTTCCGGAAGCATGGTTCCGCGCCGCGCGGATTCGGAAGGCGATATATGTTATAATGCGCCTCCCGAGGACTATTCAGATTCACTACTGATTGATCCATTTCAGCATTCTTCTTTGTATGTTCCGTTAGCCGGAAACTGTTCGCAGAGGGCTGGAGATCCGTATGGGCAGCGAGCAATCGCACTTCAGGCAGGAATTAATCAATTTTCCAATTCAAAAGCTTCAGAACAGTCTACCGCCGGCTATATCGCTTTTTCAGGAAGTATTATTTCCGGTCATGAATTTGAGCCTGTGGTTCTTAATGAAGCCGGAAAAATAGCATTCGATTCGCAAATTGATGTGCTTGAGCAGGAAATAGATGATCTGAATTTCAGAAGTGGTACAGATTACGCTGAAGCACTGGACAAAGCTATAAGCTGGTTTAATGATGAAACCCTCACGCCAAATTCAAAACAGGCTATTGTTTTTATTTCAGACGGAAGGCCTACTCAGCAGGAGGAACGCTTACCCGACTTGCAGAATTCTCTCCTTGCAGCGGATATTCCGGTTTACGGCATATTTCTCGGAACAGGCTCTGCAGGTAGTGCCCTTGAGGACTTGTCAACCTCGCAGAGATATTACACAATCGACCCCGACAGTTCACGCAAGTTAGCGGTTGTTGTCGACTCGATCATCACTGAAATCAGTCAGGGCTTTGCCGCACAGACGGTATCGGTGCAGAATGTATCCACCGGACAGTCCTCGGCAAGCAGCGACTCCATTGAGGCAATCTCCGAGACCGAATTCAGGATATTTCTCGACAGCACAATAGAGCTTGACAAGGGAAGTAACCAGGTGGCGATCAACGCAAACTTTTCATCACCCGCGCAAGGCGTTGATGACACCACCATTTCATTCAATGTAACAATTAATGTTGAGGGTGATCCCGACCCCGACTGTATTACCTACTACTGCTATCCTGAAAGTAGACTCGAAATACTCAATGACTCACTCACCCAGCAGAATACCAGTTATACGATACGCCTTACGACCTATGACACAAGCCTCTCTGTTGCCTATTTTACCGTGTCAACTACTAATGAAGGCGATCGGGAGGCGGATGTGCGGTTCACCAGCCGTGTTGAAGAAACCGACAATACAGGAACCACCTATCTGGTATTTGAAGGGACCTATCAGTTTCGATCGAGCAACAGCGGCACTTCCGCGCCCAACAACGGTACTGTCGAAGCCCGCCTGACCGACACGTTATTTGCAGAGTGGGAAAACACCCGCGCATCGCGGGACACGGCCACCGCGCGGAAAAATGTTAAAAGTCTTCCTAATGGTTTCAGTATCGACTCGGTGTCCTCAAGCACAAGCCCCTATGCGGATTTCGGTACTGTGACAACCTGGCAGGCAGGCGACTCCATGCCGCTGGTCGGCAAAATATTCGCAGACAACGAAATTCTTCAGGAATACCAGTCATCGCCGCTCAATGAATATATCCGGTGGGAATTCCGGGATACGGTCACCGGTAATCTCAATGACAGCAGTATCGGCTTTCTCACCGCCGACTCGGTCCATCAACTTTCGTTCTATCCCCGCCAGGCGCGAAAAACAGTCAAGATCATGGCATGGCTTGACCGACCGGACCTTCCGCAGGAGCTCCGAAACCAGACCCGCGACAGTATCCTCGTATATATCGGGCCGGGAGAGCCGTCATACCTAGTTATCGAAGGTACCCCGGACAGCAGCCTCACAAACCTGTACGATCCCGGCCGGAACAGCGAAATAGACCTCATCGAGATTGATCCGAATTCCCGCGAAGACAGCGCATACGCAATCCTGCGCGATAAGGAAAGCAATTTTATCGGGCCATCGACAAACACCGACTGGGAAAGCCGCAATCCGAATATCGTGACTGCACGTGACGGTGATGCGGATATTGGTGAAGGCCATGTCGAAAAAGGAGTGGAGGACAGCGGCCAGGTCTATGTGCTCGCAACCAGCGGCACCTATCCGGGCCTGCTTGATTCGGTGCTCGTGGTAAGCAGGAAATACACAATCGATTCGCTCCGTATTGTCAACGAACCGGGACAACGGATCGGTGAACTGGCCATGACCACCAACGACGATACTACCTTGTATGTCGAAGGGTGGCGCTCCGACGGTCTCGGGTGGGAAACGGTCACCGCCGACTGGAGCATCGTTTCGCAGACAGTCACCACCGAGCCCCTGCCGCCTTCAGGAAGCGCCGACTGGGAGTTTTCGCCCAGCGATACCGGCACGGGCTGGATCAAAGTAGAACGCCCGGGCGCTGCATCCGATTCAATACAGATCGATTTCACCCCGGGTTTTCCCACGCAGCTTGAAATCGAGATAATTGATCCCGCTATCGACAGCATTATCGCCGGACAGGAAATCACTGCAGTGGTGCGGATCCGTAACGAAAACGGACCGATCCCGGGGCTCTACTGCTATCCCGACCAGACCGGCGGGAGACTGGTGGTGTACCAGGATGTCCTCGGACCCGGCGGCGGTACCCGCCCCGACCCGACTTCAACAGTCAACGACAGCACCGCACCGCTCAACCAGGAACCCGATACTGCCTGGCGCAGCCCCGAATGCTTTACAAACGGAATCGACACGGTGTCGTTCGTGCTCTATTACGCACCGTCAAGCCCCGACTCGCTCAATCAGCTCATTGTCAGGCTCCACGGCCTTGAGGCGCGAACTGATGAATTCAGGGTGTATCCCGACTCAGTCGACTCGATTACAATGTACAATGTAAGCACACCCGAACCGTCACCGGCCGGCGATACCATTCGCCTTGACGCAGGAAATTACCGCCTCCTTGAATCCCGCCTGTATGACAGGTTCGGCAATTCGATCGATTGCAGCACCGACAGCGTCGTCTGGCGCGCACAAGGCGGCATTCCGCAGGTTACCGACAGCACCGCATGCCGGATTTATTACAAGACCGACGATGTGCAGTATGATGCTGAAGGGACTGTATGCGTGCGGTCCGGCATGGATACCTCGATAGCCGATTGCGCATATATTATCATAACCGCGCCCGATGCCGTTCTTGTAACTGCAAAAACGCGCGATTTCGATGCTGACGGGTATCTTGACGGCATCGTTCTCACGTATGATAAGGCAATCGACACAACCGGTTTCTCGACCGGTAATATCGATATCAGCTATGTCAGAACAAGTTTCGATATTACGCAGGCACGCCTGATCGAAGATAATATCCTTCTGGTAACCTTTGCCGAGGAAGATACCGGCGTTCCGCAAACCGGGTGGACCCCGCAAATCAGCATTACCGGTTTGAATGGTGCGGATGACGTTAATGAACGGACCGCCGCCGACGGCGCGCCGCCGGTAATATGGAAAGTGGTAAAAGAAATCAAAAATATCGACGACAGGAGTCAGGATATCGTTACCGTCACATTCAGCGAAAATCTCAGTACCACTCCCGGCGGCGCCGACTCACCATTCGAATCGTTTATCGTATGGCAAGACAACGACTCATCACTTGCTGTCGTTGACACTATGCTTGAGGACATCGATTTTTTTCTGGTATCGCAGGAGGACGACCAGGCGAAATTTCAAATGAAAAACGGACGCAATTTAACGGTTGACAACCTCCTGAGCATACAGGTGGGCGGCGATTTCAAATTCAGCGACAACGCCGCAAATCCACAGAAAACAGCTAACAACCGGCAGGTGTATGTCGAACTGGAGGGGCTTGATTTACGGGTAACCGCCGGGCCGAATCCGTTTCCACCAAATGCAAATCCCGCATATTTGAAAGAGGATGAGACACTTCGCTCCTATAAATCGAAAACCGTGGCCGAGTTTGTCTACAATTTCGGCGGCACCGCCTTTGTTGTCGACATCCCGCTGCCGTCAAATCCTGATAATATTGATTATATGAAAATCACCGGATCACTGAAAATTTATGATGTTGTTGGTAATCTTGTTTATTCGCGGGACAATCAGGACAACCTTGTACTTGAGGAGTGGCGCACATCCGTGGCCTGGACCGGCGACAAACAGCTCGGATTCAGATGGCTCGGTGTCAATGATAAGGGCATGAAAGTCGCCCCGGGAGCGTACAATGCGATTCTGCGACTCCATATCAAATATCTTGACGCGTACGGGGTCGAGCAGACAGAAAATTTGATGGAACAGATCGCACTGGGAGTCAGAAGAAACAATCTGACTACCGATGAGTAATCTCCGTTCCAGTTCCGGCACGCTTGTACGAAGTGTTCAATCGCTGCACATCGACTTTTTCAGTCTCTTTTCATAAATCTCAGGATATAATTCCTTCGCGCAGCCGGGACAATAGGTGTGGCTGAAATCCACAAGACTCCGGCTGCTGATATAATCCTCAACATTTGTCCAGAACCCTTTGTCATCCCTGATTTTCTTGCAATGTGCACAAATCGGGAGAAACCCGCGCAATGTCTCGACTTCATTAAGAGCATTCCGCAGTTCCTCGATCAGTCGCTCCCTGTCGTGTTCCGCCTGTTTCCGGTCGGTTATATCCTGCGATGTGATAATCGCACCGCCGGGAAAGGGCGCAATCGTTATGGTCAAAAAACGGTTCTTGTACCGCAACTCCCGGAATGTTCGCTTCTCGCCGCTGTCTATGCATTCGCGCATCTCTTTGTACATGTCAATGGTATGGTGTGATGCATAATCCCTGTACATGACGTCGCCGATATTCGGCAGGCGGCTCCCGGACTGACGTTTCGCCCTGTTTGACCGTACAACTCTTCCCTCCTGGTCAACAACAACGGTCCAGACCGGACTGTAATTGAACAGGGCAAAATTGAACGCTTCTTTTTGTTCAAGACGGCACAAAACACTGTCATGCTCATCCTGGAGCTGCCGGAACTCAAGAACCTTCTGACGAAGTCCATGGAGTTCATCAACAAGCTCTTTACGGG